>DAOPZJ010000016.1 GCA_035353335.1 Oscillospiraceae bacterium
GGTGAATTGCTGTGCGGCGACCACATCGAAATTGTGGAACCCGATGACGGCAACTCCACAATCATCGTGCTTGCGGACGGACTCGGCAGTGGCGTCAAGGCCAATATTCTGTCGACTCTGACTTCCAAAATCATCTCCACAATGCTTGCTGCCGGATTGAAACTGGAGGATGCCGTGGAGACCGTCGTAGCCACCCTGCCCGTCTGCTCGACCCGGGGAATTGCCTATTCGACTTTCACCGTAATTCGCATCGTCAACAATCAAAAAGCCGAGATTATCCAATACGACAACCCCAAGGTGGTTATGCTTCGTGACGGGAAAAACCGTGAGCTGCCGTTCAATGAGATCAGTATTGCGGATAAAAAGATCATTAAAACCGAGACGGACCTCTGCGAAAACGACGTGTTCCTCGCCTTTTCGGACGGTGTAGAACATGCGGGCGTGGGGCTGAGCTACAATTTCGGTTGGAGCCGAAACGACATCATCGACTATATGACCACCTTCTGGCATGTCGGTTTCACGGCCAAAACCCTCTCCACCATCTTGATTGATGAGACCAATAAACTGTACGAGGGACAGCCGGGCGACGACGCGACGGTCTGTACCGTCCGTATCCGAAAACGCGAACCCGTCAACCTAATCATCGGACCGCCCGCCAACCGTGACGACTGCAAAAGGATGATGTCGCTGTTTTTTGCCAAAGAGGGAAAGCATATCGTCTGCGGCGGCACGACTTCACTGCTCGCGGCGGATTATCTGCATAAGCAACTGCATCCGAGCTTGTCGTTCGACGATCCCGAAATCCCGCCCGTTGCGCAGCTCGACGGCGCCGATCTGGTCACCGAAGGTGTTGTCACCATCAACCGCGTGCTTGAATACTCGAAAAACTATCTCGATGACAACAAGTCCTTCGAGCAGTGGTGCTATAAAAAAGACGGCGCTTCGATGATTGCCCGAATGCTGTTTGAAGATGCGACCGACATCAATTTCTTTGTCGGAAAAGCGGTCAATCCCGCCCATCAAAACTCCGATCTGCCGATCACTTTCACGATCAAGATGCAGCTTGTCAAAGAACTGGCCGATTGTTTAGAGAAAATGGGTAAGAAAATCAAGACGAGTTATTTTTAGGGGGTGAAATCCTTGCAGAAGTTTGACACCAAAGTTCAATATTTGAAGTACAGTGTGCTCAAAGAGGTCGCCCGGCATGCCTGGGACGACGATTTGCTTGAGCATATCACGACCATTCCCAAGGAAATTATCCCGGGGAAAACCCCCACCATGCGCTGCTGTGTTTATAAAGAACGCGCCATTCTCTCCGAACGCGTTCGGCTGGCTATGGGCGGCGATAAAAACAACGCCAACGTCATCGAGGTTATCGACATCGCCTGCGACGACTGCCCCGCCGGCGGCTATGTCGTCACCGACGCCTGCAGGGGCTGCCTTGCACACCGGTGTGAGGAGATCTGCCCCAAAAACGCCATCACCTATGACGAGCATCAAAAAGCCCGGATTGACAAGTCCAAATGCGTCAACTGCGGAAAATGCGCACAGGTCTGTCCCTATTTTGCCATCGTCAACCGCAAGCGTCCCTGTGAAAACTCCTGCAAACTGAAGGCCATCAGCGCCAATGACGACGGCAGCGCCAAAATTGACAACGGAAAATGCGTCTCCTGCGGGGCGTGTGTATACCAATGCCCGTTCGGTGCAATTTCCGATAAATCGTTCATTCTGAACGTAATTGATCTGATCAAAAAAAGTGATCACAATCGGAAATATAAGGTCTACGCCGTCGTTGCACCGAGTATCTCCAGTCAATTTGTCTATGCGAAACTGGGACAGGTGATTGCGGCAATTAAAAAACTCGGCTTTTTCCACGTCGTTGAAGCCGCTCTCGGCGCGGATATGGTCGCTTTTTCCGAGGCGAGAGAATTAAATGAAAAGGGTTTTTTGACAAGCTCCTGCTGTCCCGCTTTCGTTGGTGTTATTCGTAGTCAATTCCCCGATCTTGCACAGCATATCTCTCATAACCTCTCACCCATGGCGACCATCGCCAAGTTCATCAAGGAAAAAGACCCGGCTTCGAAAATTGTATTCATCGGCCCCTGCACCGCCAAAAAGATGGAATTTCAGCAAAAGCAAATCCGTCCGTATGTGGACAGCGTGATCACTTTTGAAGAGCTTCAGGCGCTGTTCGACAGCCGCTATTTCGACATCACCTCGTTTGAGGAAGATGTATTGGACAACGCCTCCTATTTCGGACGCATCTTTGCACGCAGCGGCGGTCTTTCGGATGCGGTCGCACAAGCATCGCTCGAACAGGGACTGGCGGAATTTGAGTTGAAACCTGTTTGCTGCGACGGCATCGAGGAATGCCGTATTGCGCTGCTCAAAGCCCAGAAAAACAAAACCGACGGTAATTTCATCGAGGGGATGGCCTGTGTCGGAGGCTGTATCAACGGCGCCGGCTGCCTGACCCACGGCGACAAAAACAGAGCCGATGTCGATAAATACGGCAAAGAGGCCATGGAAAAAACCATTGCCGCTGCCATTTCCGTTTTAAACATATAAGCCCAAGCGTCTTGTTTCCTCGCCGCCCAGTTATTTACATAATCAAATCCCCGCTTTTAAAAAGCGGGGATTTGAAAATTTATAGAATCAAAAATGGTTTTGTCCGCTGAGAAGAATATCTGTTACTCTATTGCCATACTTGATATAGTCAAAATTTTGGTTATGCATTTCGTCTTTTATGCCTGCATGAAAAAACGACCATGTGACATTCTCCATCATGCGGACAACCTTTAAATCCTGCAGTATATGCCACATGTCCAAATCAAAATATCCGAAGTAACAGGTTAATATCAATTTTTCTTCTTCAAATGTTGTATTTACTAAACACGGAATCTGAGCAAGATCACTGAAAGCATCGCTGTAACCGCAGGTTTCCCAGTCGATGATACAAATATTTTCCCCGTCAAACAACATGTTGTTTTGCCATATATCATTATGACAAAAGACCTTGCCGTATTGGCTGTCATCCATTCTCGCCTGTTTGATTTTTTCGTATTTTGCAATGATTTTATGATAATCAAGCGGCAGCGGTACGCTTGAATGGTAAATCAAATAAATATACCTGTCAATCAGATCAAAGATGCTGAAATGCCTGTCTACATGAACATGGGTGTGGATTTGTTTGATGGCAGATACATATTTTTTGATAATCTCCGGATTGCGTGCTTCCTCTTTTGACAAACATCTCCCGTAAAAGAAGTCGGTGATCAGGTAATCATTTGCGTTTTCACAGTTATGTACAGCCGGGGCTACCAACATCCTGCTCGCCTGTTGGCATGCCTCGGCTTCTTTGACGGGGTCCGTGCCTAAATATGAGGACTGACTTCCGTTTATTCGGACGAAATAAACCTTATCTTCACAACTGACTTTATAAGCTTTATTCACATTCCCGCCTGTCACCGGTTCAAAAGATACAGGTTTATTTTGAAACAACTCGTCGTTTTTTAGGATATCCTCAATTGTTAACATAAAATCTCCGTTTCATAAAAAGTAATGAGACGACTTGGAAGATTATATAACTTTACCGTCAAATTGTAAATGAAAAAGGCAGAGATTTTACCTCTGCCTTTCGTTATTACTGCATTTTATTACTTCAACGCTTCTTCGACTGCGACCGCGCAGGCCACCGTCGCGCCGACCATCGGGTTGTTGCCCATGCCGATCAGGCCCATCATCTCGACGTGCGCCGGAACCGAGGAAGAACCCGCGAACTGGGCGTCGCCGTGCATTCTGCCCATCGAGTCGGTCAGGCCGTAAGAAGCCGGGCCTGCGCCCATGTTGTCGGGGTGCAGAGTTCTGCCTGTGCCGCCGCCGGACGCGACCGAGAAGTACTTCTTGCCGTTCTCGACGCACCACTTCTTGTATGTACCCGCGACGAGATGCTGGAAGCGGGTCGGGTTGGTGGAGTTGCCGGTGATGGAGACGTCGACACCCTCCTGCCGCATGATGTCGACACCCTCGACCACATCGTCTGCGCCGAAGCAGCGAACCTTCGCTTTATCGCCGTCGGAAAACGGGATGACTTCGACGATCTTGGCTTTGCCGGTTTCGTAGTTCATCTCGGTGCGGCAATAGGTAAAGCCGTTCACGCGGGAGATGATGTACGCAGCGTCTTTTCCGAGACCGTTCAAGATAACCTTGAGCGGTTCTTTACGGACTTTATTCGCGGTTTTTGCTATGGCGATAGCACCTTCCGCTGCCGCAAACGATTCATGGCCCGCAAGGAAGCAGAAGCACTTGGTTTCTTCGCGCAGCAACATACCGCCCAGATTGCCGTGACCGATGCCGACGTCGCGCTGTTCGGCGACCGAACCGGGGATGCAGAACGCCTGCAGACCGATACCGATGGCTTCGGAAGCGTCCGCCGCTTTTTTGCAGTTTTTCTTCACGGCGATTGCGACGCCAAGCGTATAAGCCCAGACCGCGTTGTCAAATGCGATGGGCTGTGCGCCTTTGACGATTTTATCTACGTCAATGCCGTTGCTGGTGCAGAGGTCTCTCGCCTCTTCAAGGGTTTTGAATCCGTATTCTTTCAAGCAGGCCTCGATACCGGCCATTCTCCTTGCTTTTCCTTCAAATTCCGCCATATCAAGCACCTCCTTATTCTTGACGGGGGTCAATTTTTTTGACCGCCTCGTCATATCTTCCGTATTGTCCGACGTTGTCCTCATAGGCCTTTTTCGGATCGACGCCCTTGCGGATGGCTTCGAGCATCTTTCCGAGTTTCACAAATTTATAGCCGATGATCTCGCTGTTTTTATCGAGTCCGATGGAGAGAACATAGCCCTCTGCCATCTCGAGATAACGCGGGCCTTTTTCGAGGGTTCCGAACATCGTGCCGATCTGGGAGCGCAAGCCTTTTCCGAGGTCTTCGAGTGAAGCGCCGATCGGAAGTCCGTTTTCGGAGAATGCGGTCTGGGTGCGGCCGTAAACCAGCTGTTTAAAGATCTCTCGCATGGCGACGTTGATTGCGTCGCAGACCAGGTCGGTATTGAGCGCCTCCAGAATCGTCTTGCCCGGCAGAATCTCGGACGCCATCGCTGCCGAATGGGTCATGCCCGAGCAGCCCAGCGTCTCGACGAGCGCCTCCTGAATGATGCCGTTTTTGACGTTCAGGGTCAGTTTGCAAGCGCCCTGCTGCGGTGCGCACCAGCCGATACCGTGCGAGAGGCCGCTGATATCCTTGATTTCATAGGCCCTTACCCATCGCCCCTCTTCGGGAATGGGCGCGGGGCCGTGATTGCAGCCCTTTTTCACATAGCTCATGCATTGTACTTCATGAGAACATTCCATATTGTTGCCATCCTTTCGATACATCAAAATTTCGGGCTTGAAAAAGAAGATCCCTAAATAATTAATTTCTATTTATGTACTATTTCAACAAAACCCGACAGCGACAACCGTTTGGAAAGCGGGTCGGCGCTTTTATGATTTTACCATTTTTCCGCAGTATTTTCAAGCGCTCACAGGATTTTGAGAAGAAATATTACGGGTTCGTTTGTTGCAATTCGAACACGGGCCTGATACAATCTTGATATAAAAACCTGTTATGGATTTTGTTCTAAGGGAGACAAGTTATCTTTATGAATTTATTGACCATTCGCCTTTGGGATCAACATCTGCATGAAGATGTGTTATGTGAGCTTTTACAACTTTTAAAAAACAACCGCCCTGCCTGCGACGAGGTATGGCTGACCACCGAAATGGGCTTCCCGCCGAGAGAAGTGCATTCCGTTGATGCCGTTAAAATGGGAGAAGCGGCGGAGAAATTCCGGCAGCTCGGCATCATCGCGAGTTTACAGATTTCCAACACCATCGGACATGGGGATTATCTGAGACATCTGGATTTCTGCGGCATGAAGTGGCGGAAGATGGTGGGGCCTGACGGTACAGTCGCCGCTTATTCGAGCTGCCCGCGGGACCCCAAATTTTTACGCTATATTTACGATACCACAAAAGAGTACAGCCGCTGGAAGCCCGACACGGTTTGGGTGGATGATGATCTGCGCATGGCCAATCACAAGCCGGTGGATAACGGCTGCTTCTGCGATTCCTGCCTCGAAGAGTTTTCACAATTGACCGGCAGGAAGTGGACGCGGACGGAACTGGCTGAGAAAATCAATGACCCCGAAGACTGGACCTGGCGCAGGCGCTGGGCCGTATTCGGCAGCAGCAGTTTGGATAAAGTGATGGAAGCGGTGGTCAAGGCGACTTTATCCGTCTCGCCCGACTCTCGGTTCGGCTTGCAGCACGCAAGTTGGGACTGGGCGGCATATGGCGGAAAGTATTATCAGACGTTGGCCGATGTGGTGATGAAGCTGACCGGCAAAAAGCTGAAATACCGCCCGGGCGCGGGATATTATAACGACAGCAATCCCATGCAGATGATCGGAAAAGGCATGATCGTCAATCTCTGCACGATGCTGACCCGCGGCCTTTCCGACGACATCCGCCCCGAGATCGAGAGTTTTCCGCATACCGCGTTGAATAAGACCGCTCACGGGCTTGCGATTGAGACCTCACTCTATTTGGCGCAGGGCAGCGACGCGATGACTTATGCGATCATGGTGGTTCCGAACGAGCGCCCCGGTTATTTTCACGAGACCCTGCAAACGCTCGGCAAATGGCGCCTCTTCTGGCTGAGATATCTCGAACACAATACAGACACCAAGCCCGCCGGTCTCGGCTTATGTTTCACGCCAGACCACGCGCTACGGCCCCTTACCGATAAAGATAAAAAATTCGCGTGGTCCCGTCTTTTACAACTCAGCGCCTACGGTCTGACCGCTTTCGGGCTTCCGATTTCCTATTATAAAGGGCAGCCGGGGATGCTGCTCCATCCCGATATGGCAAGAAGCCTGACAGAAAAAGAACTCACCGCTCTCTTTGCCGGAGGTGTACTGACCGATGGTTCGTCGATTGAGATATTAAACGAACGTGGTTTACAGCATCTGACGGGTGTGAAAACGGAATCGGCTCCGATTGTCAACGGCGCGGAAAAACTGACCGATCATCCCCTGAACGGACCCTATGCGGGCCGCCAATGGATTCAATATCTGATCTCCGGTCTGACCGGAATGCACACTCTCTTCTGCGAAAATCCGGATACCGGGATCATCGGAAACTATATTATCAACGACGGAAGCGAAAACGGTATTGCAAGTTTGATTACAACCACGCCGCAGGGCGGACGGCTTGCGGTCTTCGGTTATAACCTCTGGGAATCTACCGTGAACACCGCCCGTCATCACCAGATCCTTGCGACTGCCGACTGGGTATGCGGTGAAAAGCTGCCCGTCCGGGTTGAACCCACCGCGCGGATCAATGTGATCCCGCGCACCGACAGCGAGGGTAAGTTGGTCAGCGTCTTCATTTTGAACAACAGCATTGATTACACGCCGGAACTGACCGTTCGGTTGAGAAATCCGCGCGGAAACAAAGCCGTTTGGGTGCGTCCTGACAAAGCGGATGTTACTCTAAATATTGAAAGATGTGAAGGCGAATTACTTGTCGGCATTCCTCCCGTCGAGGCATGGAATGTTGGATTTATTGAGATTCATTGAGGCAAGCGATAATACAAAAAGGCACCGGATAATCGGTTCTTTTTAGTACATTATTTTAATCTCAACCGCCCAAGGTCGTATAGATAATCGCCGATGAAACGCAGAACAGCGCCGTAATTCCGGCCAATGTATAGCCGATTGCCTTTACGGCTTTCTTTGTATTGTTTAAAAAATCCCCCGCAAGCCGCGCAAAGAAATAAGAACCGATCACGAGCAGCGGCGAGGCATAGCGCATGTTCATCGTGCAGGTATGCGGGAAGGTGTAGGCAAACGACAGATAGGAGAACAGTACGAACAAGTAAACGCCCAGCATCAGCAATTTTTGGCGAGACGCCATCGACTGCTTTTTGATGAGATAATAAACCATCGCGCCGAAACCGATCAAACCGACCGCGACGTTTGACACCGCAAGCACCGTGGTCATCCACGCTCCGGCAGAACTTGAATAAGCGATGTTATATTCACCGAACGCCGCGGTCTTAAACAGGCCGCTCCAGACGTTGAACTCACAGGTGGGCTGGTTCCAATAGGAACCCCAGAGGATAAAGTTGCTGCTGAAGCTGATCGACGGCGGGAACAGAAACCGCTGAACGAAATTGTAGGTTCCGATATATTGATAACTGTCCAAGGAGAGCATCGGGACATAGGCGAGCGGTGAGCCGAACAAAAGGTGATTGCGAACCGGCCACCAGAGACCGAGCGGAATACAGATCACGGCAAAGACCGCAAATTGACAGACGAGCCGCCAGCGCTCCCCTTTCCCCGCGATCAGTTCCAATAAGAAAACCAGGGCAATGGCGGGCGCAATGGCGCCGATCGACTGTTTGGTCGACATTCCGAGTCCGATGAACAGAGCGATTTGGATGATGTCGGTCCACTTCTTGGTCTTGACCCATTTGAGCGTCGCGTAGATCGCCGCAAGTGTAAAAGTGATTGAAAGGATATCGTTGTTTATGCTGCCCGAGAAGATGATGAATGACGGGCTGAACGCGATCAGCGCCGCAGCAAGGACAAGCCCCTTGCCTTTCAGTCCGAGGATTCTGAAAATCTTGACGCTGATGAGCATGGAGGCCGCCGAATAAAACGCCGTCAGGAATTGGATCGATTCCAACGCGCGATTCCAGGTCAGCCCGAATGCGGTCATGATTTTCAACCAGACAGCAACGAGAAAATGGTGCAGAGGCGGATGGTAAAACTGCCAGACCGTGGTCGGATCGAAATCCGGCAGCTTCATGTTGTTAAAGAAATACTCGATGTACCCCGCATGCCCGTTTCCGCTTCCGAACTGCTCAACGTCGTGTTGTCGGACTTCGATCGGCGTATTCAAACCGTAAAGAATTCGAATCAGAAATCCCACGGCAAGCAGCAGCAATATCATCCGCTCGGCGGTCAATTTACCGGTCAGCAGAAAAGCCGTGAACCAGATCATGATCACTAAAACGCCGCAGGATGCCAAAATTACCGTAGATTTACCCAATTGCGGCATAAAGAACAAAGTCAACGCAAAAATCAGAAGTGTGGCGATTCCCGCGGCAAGCTGGATTACAAAGCCTTCTTTTTTGCGGTATTTGACCGCGAGTCCGGCGACGAGTACGGCGGCGAGCACCGTCAACGCGAGCGCCCCTTTGACCTCGATCAGCGATGAAGCGGTCGGGTCCAAAGCCAATGCGGAAATAAAAGCCGAAACACCGAACACCAAAAAATATACGGCGTATGACTTGAAGTGTTCAACCGGAAGCAGCGGATTCTCGGTCAATTTTCGCCACCCTCTCGCATGATACTGCATGAAATCAATTCTCGGCTTTTTGTTCAGACTCTTTCTTTTCGTGGTATTCCTGCTCGGTATTGACTTTCCAGACAGCCGTCTTGTCGCTGCCGGCTGCGATTGTTTCTGCGGCGACCATCGCGGTCATCATCGAGTGGTCCATGTTGTTATAGCGGTGCTGGCCGTTGCGGCCGATGCAGTAGAGATTATCGATGGTATTGAGATAATCGACCAGCTTGTCGATCTCGGCATAGGTGTCGAAATAGGCCGGGTAGGCCTTCTTGATCCGTTCGCAGTGGCTGTCGAGCACGTCGTCCGCGCCGATGATGCCCATCTTCTCAAGTTCCGCAGCGGCAAATTTCACGCGCTCTTCGTCGGGCATTTTCCAGAATTCATCGCCCTCAGCGCAGAAATATTCGAGTCCGATCCAAACGGTATGTTCGGGGTCCTTGACCATATACGGCGACCAGTTATTGAACACTTGAATGCGGCCCAGTTTGACTTCGGTCTCCTGAACATAGATCCAGCAGTCCGGGACGATGTTGCCGAGCGTCTTGATTGCGGTTTCGTTTTTGAGATTCAGGCGTTTGACGAGCAAACCGACCGTCACGAAATCACGGTACGGCAGACCTTTGGCGATTCGAAGCATATCCTCGGAGGGCTTGTCCCCTTCAATGCCGAGAACAAGGTCGCGGAGCGGCATTGAGGAAATCACAACGTCGGCAGTCAGCGTCTTTTCGCCCTCTGCGGTCTCGCAGACGACTCCGGTGATTTTGCCGTTTTCAACGATCAGGCGTTTTACGCCGCAGTTCATTTTTAAAACAGCGCCGCGTTTTACGATATCATCCGCAAGGCCTTCCCAGAGCTGACCCGGGCCGAATTTCGGATACCAGAATTCTTCGATCAGAGAGGTCTCGGCGTTCTTATTGCTCTTTTTGCCGAACGCCTTGGAGAACATGTCCTTTAAAAGCGTACGGATAGAGAGGCCCTTGACCCGCTGCGCGCCCCAGTCGGCGGAGATATCGGACGGATGGCGGCCCCAAAGCTTTTCGGTGTAGCCCTCGAAGAACATCCCGTAAAGGACTTTTCCGAAGCGGTTGATATAAAAATTTTCAAGCGAAGTCTCGGGTTTTTTGACCATTGCGGATTTTAAGTAGGAAAATCCGGCCTTCATCGTGCGTCCGAAGCCCATGCCTTTAATCGTCGAGGCCTTCATTGAGATCGGATAATCGAAGAACTTTTTTAAGTAGTAGATGCGGGAAACCCGGTGACGAACCAACATCACCTTATCGTCTTTCTCGGGATCGGGACCTCCCGGATAGACCGGTCTCTCCCTGCCGAGCAATTTATCGTCGATTGCCAGAGAGCCCTGAAGCGGCATCAATTCTTCCCACCGTTTCATGACCTCATCCGACTTTGAGAAGAACCGGTGTCCGCCGATGTCCATGCGGTTGCCGTTATATCGAACCGTACGCGAAATACCGCCGACTTCTCCGCTCTCCTCGAGCACGGTCACTTCAAAACCGCCCTTGCGCAGCAATTCGTCCGCCGCGGTCAAACCCGCGGGGCCTGCGCCGATTACAATTACTTTTTTCATTTTACTGTCTCTTCCTTCTTCTCGTTTTCGGGTTTTCCCGGTTTATTGCGGTATAAAATCAACTTTCTTGCGGCGAAGTTATAAATAAAGACGATTACGGTAGCGGTTATGTTACGGATCAATTCGTTAAGATTGTTTAAAAACCAATCATTGTAAAAAGGCCTGTCCATCAACTTTTCAAACAAGGTAATCAAGCCGACTTTGATTAAAAGCCCGACCGCGCCGATAACGGCAAACACCAAAAATTCCCCGAGCCGCGTGGTGACCTTGGATTTATCAAATATCCAAACCGCACTTAAAATATAATTTGTCGCGAGCCCGAAAATAAACCCGATTGCAGCCGCCAATTGCTCGTTGACAGAAAAGCCGTAGACAAGCAGCATCGCAATGCCGACATCAACGCCTGTTGCGATTCCGCCGACGATCAATGAGCGCACAAACTGCACCGCCGTGCTTTCCGATTTTTCCAAAACCGCTTTTTTAAATCCCATTTATTTGGACATCCCTTTCACATAGACTTATATCTTTACTTTGAAAGTATCTTTTTGATCTCCCCGATGTAAAACGTGTGAAAATCAGCCAACGGGTAACTCTTATTAATCACCTTTTCATCTGAAAAACCCTCTTTTTCAATCTGTCCGGTATAGAGCTTTTCGCAGACCAGAATCAATTTTGCCTCGCTGAATAACACCGCACCGCCTCTGTGTTCCGCCGTCAGACCGCTTAGATGCATTTTATCAATGTCCCGTCCGCTCTTGTTTCCGCACAGCGACAGAGCGTCTTTGTATTTCTCATCAAAAAAGCTGAGCGTAAAGACGTCGTTCGTGTCCATAAAGCCCTTGGTGTAGCGCTGAGGACGCACATAAGCCGTCACAACGTTTTTATACCATAATACGCCGGTCTGCCCCCAGCTCACCGTCATCATATTGAAATTATCGGGTTTTCCGCTTGCGAGTAATGCCCAACCGCCGATCATCTCGAACGGATTGAAGTCAAGCTGCTTGATTTGAAGTTCCTTGAATTCCATCATGTGAACCGCCTTTCATAAAGTTTAAGATATTCCGATTAAAGTTCCGATTTTCGATACCAAATCGAAACGAACGAAGAGATACAAAATCAGCATATGCGCGGGATAGAAGACATAAAACAACCATTTCAGGCCTTTGCCCTTCCGGTTGTTATACAGCATAATTAAAATCAGCGACGCACTCGCCGCAAGCCAGTAGTAAATCGTGATTTTGTAAAAGAACCATGATGTAAATGGAACTGCTCCGTATCCGCCGAATACCGATATATTCAGATCGCTTGCAGGTACCAGTGAACTGAGGAGCCCATATCCGATAATCGTCGCGGCAACGGCGATATATCGTTTCGGTTTCGACCATCTGCCGGTAAAATACATCACATAGATCAAACATACGCCGAACCATGCATAATCGGTTTTTAAAATATAAGCCAATAACGCGCAGACAGCCAGTATAAAAGACTTCACTACCCAGTCGGCGTTTTGATAAGCATAGGTCTCGGGATTCTTTTCGTATTTCTGCATAATCCTGCCGAGCAGTTCAGGCTGTTCGAATACCGTGATGCCGATTACAGCGAGCAAAAGCGTAAAAATGACGTTTTGTCCCTGCCAGGTAAACCAAGTTTGGTGAATCATCAAATCAAACGGCACTTCGCTGACCAAAGCGAAAATAAACATGCGGAGAATGTAGTTTTTCCGATTCTTACTGTATTTCAAACCTTCGGCGACGCAGAAGCAAAATAACGGGAACGCCAGCCGTCCGATCACGCGGCAAACCGTATACCACGGGCTGCCGTATGGGATTAAACCGGATGCGCCGAGATGGTCGATCAGCATTGTGAGGATTGCAATGAACTTTAAAACGGTTGTGCTCATTGTTTTGCTCGTCTTTCCTTTGAATCGGGGATTTCATTTTAAATTTATTACCTGTATGAAATCTAATTCCCAAACTTATTCGGTGTAAATCTTTTTGACGCGGTTTCCGACCATTCGGCACAAAACCTCATAACTAATGGTACCCTCAAGTTCGGCAAGATCGTCGGCCGTATTTCCTTTGATGCCGCCGCCGATGATATAGGCCGGCATTCCGCATTCGATCTTTCCGAGCCGGTCGGCGTCAATCATCAGATGATCCATGCAAACTTTCCCCAAGATTGCCGCTCGTTTGCCGTTGACCAGTAAAAAACCGCGATTTGAAAGCGTCCTGCTGACGCCGTCGGCATAACCCAAGCTGACGACCGCGATACGTTTATCGGTCTCGCAGCGGTAGGTTCCGCCGTAACTGATTGTGGTGCCGGCGGCGACATCCTTGACGAGTTCCACCGCGCCCGCATAATCGAGAACCGGGGTAAGGTGTTCATTTTTACTGCCGTCAGGCATCAGACCGAACAACATAATCCCCGGGCGCACCATATCGAGATGCATCTCGGGAAAATTCATGATTGCGGCGCTGTTTGCCGCATGGCGAATTTGAAATTTATGTCCTGCGCACTCGAGATTTGACAACACCGACATAAAATTTTCAAACTGACGGCGGGTCATATCGCAATCGGCCTCATCGGCTTTGGCGAAATGGGTATATGCCCCCTCGAAATCGAGATTCGGCATCTCGATTGTGCGAAGCAAATCCTTTGTCGGAAAACCGTCAGGGCAGACATAGCCGAGCCGCCCCATTCCCGTGTCGATTTTCAGATGGCAGCGCAATTTACCCCCGACGACTTCGTTCAGCGTCCCGGCATAATCCAGGTCAAAAACAGTCTGGGTCAGATCATATTCGCGAAGACGGGGCATATCGCATTTCGGTGTATATCCCATCATCAAAATCGGAGTTGTAATGCCGGCTTCACGCAGTGTCTGGGCTTCGTAGATATCCGCAAGCCCGAGATAACTCACACCACGGCGCGCCAGTTCTCCGGCAACACCGACCGCGCCGTGGCCATACGCATCCGCTTTGACCATAGCGCATATTTTGCATTTGCCGCCGGTCAGGGTCTTGATATATTCAAAATTTTTCCGCAGCGCGGAAAGATGTATCGTCGCAGTTGCGCGCTGTTTGTTTCCGTCCAATGTCACACCCGCTCTTTTTGCGGACACGCAGCTGCCGTGCCGCTTTGTCTTTATAACGTCATTATAGCACTTTCGCCATGATTAGTCAAAGATGTTATAAAATTATCGCCTCTGCAGCCCGAAGTACCGCATATCGCCCGCCCGCAAACGTCAATCCGCCCTGCAGCCAGACCGCGAAAGGTTCCCTCAGCGGCGCATCAGCCGAGATTTCAACACTCGAACCGGAGATAAAACCGCCGGCTGCCATAATGACCTTGCTGTTATAACCGGGCATATCCCACGGCTCCGGGCTGACGTAGCTGTCAATCGGAGAACCGCTTTGAAGCCCCCTGCAAAATCTGATCAACAGTTCGGGATTTCCCAGTTTCAACAGCTGCACGATATCGGCGCGTTCCGCGTCAAAAACAGGCTCGGTTTCAAAGCCGAGTTCGTCAAACAGCGCAGCCGCGAAAACCGAGGTCTTTAAGGCCTCGGCGGTAGCGTGCGGAGCCATGAACATCCCCATGAACATACTGCGGTTTTGAAACAGAGTCGCTCCTACTTCGCGCCCGATATCCTGCGCAAACAACCGGTCGGCGCAGGCGTCGATCAGTTCTTTTTTTCCCGCGAGATATCCGCCGCAGGGACACAGCCCGCCGCCCGCGTTTTTAATCAAGCTGCCCGCCAACAGATCGGCTTTGGGTTCGCTTTCGCAGACAAATTCGCCATAACAGTTGTCGACAAAGACAATCATTTCGGGGAATTTCGCATGAATTGCCTCAATCGCCCGGTCAATGTCTCCCGTGGTCAATGAACGCCGCAGGGTATATCCGCGCGAGCGCTGAATATAGATCATTTTCTTTCCGGTAATCATAGAAAGAATTCTATTCAGATTAAATATCCCGTCGAAATCGAGCCAATCAAATTTAACACCGAAATCGGCAAGCGAACCCCCGCCCTTTTTCATAATGGTCGGCAGAATGGTATCGTAGGGTTTTCCGGTAATCGAAAGAACCTGATCTCCGGGGCGCAGCACCCCGAACAATCCGGTTGCAATCGCATGGGTACCGCTGACCATCTGGATGCGGACAAAAGCGTCCTCGGTGCCGTAAACGGACGCATAGACCTTATCAAGCGTCTCGCGCCCGAGGTCGCCGTAACCGTAGCCGGTTGTGCCGAGCAGATGCGCTTCGCTGACCCGATTTTCGGAAAATGCCTTCAACACCCGCTCAGTGCAAATGCGCTCGGTATGTTCGATTTTTTCAAACTGAGATTTAATTTTTAATTCCGCTTTTTGCGCGGCAATCAGAACTCTTTCGTTCATTTTAGGACCACCGCGTTTAACAACTTAAAGAGCGCTTCGATATCCTTTTTCCGGCAGCTCTCGGTGTCCGAGCCGGGAAGCCGTGTCGGCAGCGCCAAAAACGCAGTCCGGATGCCGCCCGCGCACTGCGCGACTGTACCTGCCGGGCAGGTTGGGCGTGCGGTCGGGATAACGGTTTTAATGCCAAGCATCTCGGCTGTAGTTTTAATTTCATACAAAAGTTCTTCGTCGTGAACTGCACCGCTGTCGATGACCGGAAGTCCGAGTTCGGGTTCTTTTTCGGTTTCAAGAGCGCCGTTCTCATTGCCCTGCACAACAATGGCGACGTCGGGCTTAATGGTTTCTGCGGCGGCTTTTACTCCGCCCGCGTTCAGATTGCCGCGCGCGGCGAATACCAGCCACAGATCGGCTTCACCCGAAGTTTCAAGGGTCTTGAGAAGCGCAGCTATGGACGCACGGGAAGAAAGAGCTTTCCCGCCGATGATACCGCCATCCTTACCCCAGGCGAAAAATTCGGAATCGTAAACGCCGAAAGAACCCTGATCCGGCTCGTCGTAACACTCGAAATAGAGTGAATCCGTTTTAGGAAGTTTATCGTCGCCGTTTGAAAGGTGTACCGGACAGACCGCGATCACGCCTTTTTTGCCGTCGAACTTCAGCTTCCGGCCGAATAATTGAGCTGTTCCGGCTTTTCCGACGGTCTCGAATTTATAATAAGGCATCTCGCCCTTTTTGAGTAAAAATGTCGGCTCATCCATCGGCGCGGTCAACATGAGTTTACGCCCGCCGCCTTTTTTGTGTGCAATCACACTGCCGAGCGTATCGGTATAAAATTCGCATTTTCCGGCTAAATAAGCGGATAAAAACACGCGCATCGGGACTTCGCGTCCGGTCGGCGCGTCAATTTGCACCAGTTTTTCAATCAGCTCAAACACTTGCCGCACCTCCCAGCGTATTGACATAAGCCGCAATCAGCTTGGCGCTCTTGTCGATGTCGGAGACCAAAACGGTCTCGACTGCGGTATGCATATTGCGCATCGGCACCGAGACCAGCGCGGTCTCGACGCCGCCGTCGGTAAAAGTGATGCGATCGCTGTCGGTTCCGGTTCCCCCGCCCATGATCTCAAGCTGATAGGGGATTTTTCGCGCTTTGGCTTCGGCGATCAGGCCGTCGGTATGTCTTTGAGACAAAATCGGGGACACGCCGATCATCGGGCCCTCCCCGCTCTTTCCGGTCTTGGATGAGTCGGCAGCGGGATTTTCCCCGAAGCTGCCGTCGACCGCAATGGCGATATCGGGCAGGATGTTGTGGGTACCCGCGCCGCTGCCTCGGCAGCCGATTTCCTCCTGCACCGCGAACAGCAGATAGACCCCGATGTTGAGGTTTTTCGAGAGGTTTTGCGCCGCTTTGATGATTACGGCACAACCAAGGCGGTCATCAAGAGCGTGTCCGCATAAGACACCGTTTGAAAGCTCAAAAACCGGTGCGATAAATCCGGCCCGGTCTCCCTGTCTGACGGGCGAATCGTCTTTTTGATACCCGATATCGGCGGTGATATTATCTTTGGGACCGGTTTCGTTTTCACCGCTTGTGATAATGCCGGTGACGCATCCGGTTTGGGTATGTACGACGATTTTCGCCCCGTGGATGGTACGGCGGTCAATTCCGCCCACCGGACTTAACAGTAAACTGCCGTCGCCGCGTACCTCGCTGACGAGAAATGAGATTTCGTCGGTATGGGCGGTCAGCATGACGACCGGCATGTCGGCGCGCCTGGGAACGATCTCGACTCCGAGATTGCCCATCGCGTCAGTCGCAGTTTTATAACCCTTTAATATCCCGCAGATGACGTCGTTGACGTTCTTTTCGCTGCCGGAACCGCCGAACGGTTCGCAAAGCGCGGTCACAAGATGCTTCGTGTCCAATTGAATTCCACCTCTAAAGTTTCTTCACAAGCGTTTTATATTCCTCGCCGCGGGTCTCATAGTTGGGATAACGGTCAAAGCTGGCACAGGCGGGAGAGAGTGTGACAAAATCACCGCTATTCGCAATCGAACGGGCTTTTTGCACCGCTTCAAACATGTTTCCGACATAAAATATCGGCACTTTTTCTGCGTTGTAACCGGGCGCGGCAGCGATCGCGTCGCCCATCTTTTTTGCGGTGTCGCCGAATAAGATCACGGCCTTGCAGGTATCGACGACCGGTTTTCCGAGCGGTTCGAACGGGATTTTTTTGTCATAACCGCCGCCGATTAAAATAACGTTCTTTTTAAACGCGTTCAGCGCGGCGATCGTGCGGGTCGGTGTGGTCGCAATGGAATCGTTATAATATTTTACGCCGTCGAGTTCGCGTACGAATTCTTCGCGGTGTTCGACACCCTTGAAAGTTCGCGCGATCTCAGCCATAACCTTAACATCAACAACGCCCCAAACCGCCGCGAAGGCAGCCATATAGTTTTCGGCGTTGTGTTTCCCCGGCAATAAAATTTCGTCGGCAGCCATAATTTCCTCTTCTTCGCCGTTGGTGACGTGGACGAGTTCGCCGTCTTTAAGGTAAACTCCGTTTTCAACTTTTTTAAGCGAAGAAAAAAACGCTGTCTGCCCGCGTGTCTCGGAAGCAAACGACCTTGTAATTTCATTTTCAGCGTTCAGCACGCAGCGCGCAAAGGCGTTTTGATGCAAAAACAGATTCTTTTTGGAGGTGATGTATTCGTTCATATCTTTATGGATATCCAGATGGTTGGGGTTTACGTTGGTGACGACCGCAACGTCGGGACTTTTACGCATCGACATTAACTGGAAGCTGGACAGTTCGACGACCGCGACATCGTTATGCGACATCTCTTCGACTTTATCAAACAGGCTGCGGCCGATGTTTCCGCCTAGATGCACAAGTTTCCCCTGCTTCGTCAGGCACTCGGCGATGATGGTCGTGGTCGTGGTTTTGCCGTCACTGCCGGTCACGGCATAAATCGGGCACGGGCAGTAGTCGAAGAATAATTCCATCTCGGAGGTCACGGCGGCACCGCGTTTTCTGGCGGCAACGAGCGAGGGCAGGTCAAAATAGACCCCGGGCGCGCGGATAATGACATCGGCGTCGAAAACTTCGGGATAATCCGGGCCGATTAAAAGCTTTGCGCCCCAGGAGCGGATTTCGTCACAGATCGAACCGAGCGCGGCTGCGCCTTTTTTATCGCAGACCGTGACCGGGACACCTTTTTTTAACAATAACTTAATGAGCGGCGTGTTACTGACGCCGATTCCGATGACAAAGACCTTTTTTGAGCGAAGTTTCGCAAAAAAAGAATCCAATCTGTTGTCCATACCGAGTTAGTTCCTCCGGGTGATATTTACTGAAAACAGCCGCTGTTATCCTGCTGCCGTTTTATATCAGTTTAGCATATTTTACCCGCAAATTCAATCGAATCAACACGACGGTGTGAGAATATGTTTTTATGCGCATCATTAACCTCATCACTGCCGAAGACAAAATATTGCAAAAATACACAGAACATGGTATGATTATAAGGTTATTTTTTTGAGGTCCGGCTTTCAATGAAACGATACCAGTCAATTATGTCCTTTAAAATGCATAATGTTAATTTATAAATATGTTCTGAAAGAAAACCGTTTTTACCGCAATAATATCATTTACGGAGGGCACAATGGCTGCTGCGTTCGAATACTTTTTAAATATGCTCCCGTATATGCTGATCTCACTGCCGTTCATCCTGCTTTGGCGCTATATGCGCGTCAACCGGCTTTCAAAACACAATCTGGTCAGCCCCCGGTCCCGCGAGATTTTAATGGTGATTTTCACGATGTTTCTCGTGGGGTTGATTTCACAGACGGTGTTATCCGAAATCACGCTGACCGAAAGCGGTTTTTCGATCGTTCACCGTCCCGGCGGAGGCGGATTGAACCTCAAACTCTTCGATGTGTTCCGGCTTGTGAAAATCGAGACCTTTGAACGCGGAAAGATCAGCTTCTTTTTGATCAACATCGTCGGAAACATCGTCGTTTTCATGCCCCTCGGTTTTTTTTCCTGTCTGTTATGGAAAAAGCCGTCGGTTTGGAAAGCGCTGCTTTACGGCATGATGACCTCATTGGTCATCGAACTGGCGCAATACCCGCTCGAACGTGGCACCGATATCGATGACTTATGGCTGAATACGCTCGGCGCTTTACTCGGATGGGTGGTTTATATTGCAATACGAAATCGGATTGACACACAAAAATACCGCATCAAAGATCAAAGATAACCTATCGGAAAGGACGGTCTGATTATGAAAGAAATTTGGCAATGGATTCTCGATGTTAATGACAAGACAAAGGCCACCTTCGAAGAAGGCCTTTTTATGACTTTGCTGGTATGGCTGTGTATCGGTGTCGCCGCTTGGATTTTACTTCATGTCATCAAACGCATTCTTAAAGAAAAAGAAAAACGCGGCAAAAAGAACACTTTCCCGCTGCTGGCTCACTTGATTCGAGCATTGATTTATATCATTGCCGTCACCAGCGCTCTGTTTCAAATTCAACCTCTGAAAACCATGACGGTATCGCTGCTTGCGACTTCCGGCGTGCTGGCTGTGATCATCGGATTAGCCTCCCAGGAGGCCTTTTCAAATCTGGTTCACGGTTTGTTTATCTCACTGTTCAAACCGTTTGTGATCGGCGACATCATCACGATCAAAGACCTTGGCGTGACCGGCGTTGTGGAGGACATCAACCTGCATCACACAGTTTTAAAGACCTTTCAAAACAACCGCGTGATCGTGCCGAACGCGAAAACCAACGGCTCGGTGATCGAAAACCAAATGCTTGGCGAAAAGCGGCTGTGCAATTATCTCGATATCAATATCGCATACACCGCCGATATCGACAAAGCCATTTCGCTGCTGCGAAATCTTGCCGTTTCGCATCCCTATTGCGTCGATGCAAGAAACCCGCAGGAGATCGCCTCCGGCGAACCGGTCGTTGCCGTGCGGGTAGTCGATTTAAAAGATTTCGGCGTCGCTTTGCGCGCATTTATTTGGTCTGCGGATTCCGGCTCCGGTTTCTCAATGCTGTGTGATCTGCGGAAAGAGATCATCAAGGAATTCGCCGCTCGTGAAATCGAGATCCCCTTCAATACCATGAACGCCGTTATAAAAAGCAAAGGCGGCGTAAATGATAAATAGACCGCCGAACCGGCCTGCTTCGAAATACGGCGGCAGAAATTATTAAAGAAGAAACACGGGAGATAGACAACATGACCTCCAAACGAATCTTTGCGCCGCTGCTGACCTGCCTGTTATTTTTTTGTGCCTGCTCTGATTCTGCCGTCCAGAGCACAATCGAAACGAACGCAAATCCCCATTCCGAAATCTCTTCGGTTCCGACTGATTTTTTCTCCGAACTCGGAATTCCCGAATCAGTCGGTTTCGACGGTACCTATACCCGGGAGACGCGCCAAAAAATGTTCGCACTGGGTTTCAGTTATACGGATGTGGAATCGTTGATTGATATGGGATATTTCATTGACGATATTTTCCTCTTTACCCCCGAAGAAAAAGATGTTTATGCAGCGGCAGGCAGGTTTACGCCCCATGAATCGCTTTTGGAACTGACAAAAATTCTTTACACGGATATCGAAGGGCTGGATGATTATTTCACCGCTTTCGGAGATAAAAGCGTCGTCGTTCCCGAATTAATTCAATACGGCGAGAGCGTTTTAGGCCGCCCGCTCTATTATTATCACATCAAAAACCCGAACCGGGAACCGACAAAAAAGATCATGCTGACCTTTGCGATTCACGGCTATGAGAGCGAGGCCTCCAGCGACGGCGCATACTTGGCCGAACAGGCCTACCAGATCGCATTCTTTTATTGTCTCAAACCCGAGTACCTCGAGGACACAGAATTGTTCATCGTACCGATGGTCAACCCCGACGGCGTGATGAACCGAAACGGCGGCGTCAAATTCGGACGCGGGCAGTCACAGGGGATTGATATGAACCGCGATTTCCTGAAAGGCGAATTTAAGGCGCAGGAGACAGCCGCACTCAGAGACCTGATTAAAACCGTTTCTCCCGACGTTTTCATCGATTTCCACGGCTGGTACAGCGAATCCTACGGTGACGCCGAACTCGGGCGGGCGTTTGCGGCAAATCTCGGTCTTGCGCACATCAGTGAGGATTACGGCACCCGCCAGGGATATTTATACGGATACGCCAAGTCACAGGGTGCGCGCTCCCTTTTGATCGAACACAGCGGCTATGCTTCGGTCAACACAAAAGACCTGATATTATCGCTGAACACCATTATGCGGATGAATTTAAACCAACCGACTCAATAAAACAGCAAAGGACGGTAAAAATATGGATTACAAAAAACTCGCGGATTTAGTGCTGCCGAACGTGTGCAGCGACCTTTCCGTTTGGGAGAAAAGATATCCCCCGCGTGCTCTGCCGGAGGGCGCCAGAGTGACCCGGTTTGCACCGAGTCCGACCGGTCTGCCGCACCTCGGCAACGTGTTTACCTGCAATGTCGATCTGCGGCTTGCGCATCAGAGCGGCGGCGTCTGTTTTTTACGTATTGAGGACACCGATGCCAAACGCACCGTCAAAGACGGAATCGCCAAGATCGTAAAGATGCTCGGGGAGTTCGGCATTTTCTTCGACGAGGGGCCGACCCTTGACGGCGGTGAAAAAGGCGATTACGGCTCCTACACCCAGAGCAAACGCAAGGCGTTGTATCAGTCCTGCGCCAAATGGCTGATTGAACAGGGACTTGCTTACCCTTGCTTCTGCACTGCCGAGGAGCTCAACGACATCCGCGCAAAACAAAAAGCCGCTAAAGTCCCCGCGCCGGGCTATTTCGGCGAGTGGGCCCGCTGCCGTGACCTGACACTTGAGGAAGTCGAGAAGAATCTGGCTGCGGGCAAAGATTATGTCATCCGGCTGCGCAGCGCAGGCGACGCCAAAAAGACCGACCATATCACCGACAACATACGCGGAACGATGGAGTTCCCGCAAAATATCATGGACGTCGTACTGCTCAAATCCGACGGCATCCCGACCTATCACTTTGCCCATGCGGTCGACGACCACTTTATGCGCGTGACCGATGTGGTGCGCGGCGACGAGTGGATGGCCTCTTCGCCGATTCACGCGGAACTGTTCCGTGTGCTCGGTTACAAACAGCCCCGCTATACTCATGTCGCGCCCATCAGCAAGATCGAAGGCAACAGTAAGCGCAAGCTCTCCAAACGCAAAGACCCCGAATTCGGCTTGATCTTTTATCATGAGATGGGCTACGACAAGGACGCTGTGATCGAATATCTGACTTCAATTGCCAACTCCGGTTTTGAGGACTGGCGGCGGGCGAATCCCAAAGCCCCGATTGATGATTATAAATTCAATGTTAAAAATATGTCTGTCTCCGGCGCAGTATTTGACCGTAGCAAGCTCGATGATGTCTGCAAAAACTACATATCCCTGCTCTCGGCGGACGATGTGCTTGCGCGTTATCTCGCCTGGGCAATGCTGTTCAACCCCGAGATGGCAAAACTCGTCGGATGCGATCAAGGGCGCTGGCGCGAAATTTTCAACATCGACCGCGAAGTACCGAAACCCCGCAAAGATATCGCAAACTGGAGCATGGTGAGAGATTATTTCGGCTATTTCATCAACGAGGATTTTTATGGCGACATCAAGGACAGCTATGACCTCGGAACGCTTTCCGCCGACGATTTCAAGGCCGCGCTTGCCGGATACGCCAAACTGTTTGACTATTCCGATGACCGCGATGTATGGTTTGCCAAGGTCAAGCAGGTCGCGGACGGAATCGGTTATGCATCCGATACCAAGCTCTACAAAGCCAATCCCGAGGCCTATAAAGGCCCGTTATCCGACGTCGCGGCGATGATCCGCATTTCCGTCACGAACCGAAGCCAAACCCCCGACTTGTATACGATCATGCAGGTGCTCGGTGAAGACGAGTGTAAAAAACGAATCAATATCAAATAAAGGATGTACTAAAACGTGAGCACTAAGCTCTGGAATAAAAATTTCATGATCATCACCGTCGGAACGGTGATTTCGATGCTCGGCAATGCCATCAGCGGTTTTGCCATCGGTCTTCTGGTACTCGACTATACCAAATCGGTCTTTCTGTATTCGCTGTTCATGGTGGCCTACAACCTTCCGAAAATCATCATGCCGATGGTTGCCGGGCCGTATTTGGATAATTTCCCGCGTGCAAAAGTCATCTACTCGCTTGACTTTCTGTCTGCGGCGATCTATTTTGGACTGTTTTTCCTGCTGCATTTCAACATCTTCAGTTTCTGGCCGTTCTTAGCGCTGGCGGTTCTGATCGGTTCGATCGACAGCACTTACCAGACCGCTTACGACAGCTTATACCCGACACTGATCGCAAAAGAACACTACAGCAAGGCCTATTCGATCTCGAGCATCATTTATCCGGTCGCGGCGGTCATGGTGCCGGTCGCGGCGTATGTATATGAAAAACTCGGCAATATGGCACCGCTGTTTCTGTTCAACGCCGTCACCTTTTTCATCGCCGCGGTGATGGAGGTCTTCATCAAAGCACCGGAGACGCATATTCAGCACCGCACGCAAAAATTCACCGCAAAATACTATTTCAACGAATTCAAAGCCGGTGTGGACTACATACGCTCCGAGAAGGGGCTTTTGGTGGTCACTGCTTACTTTTTAATCGCGAACCTCTCCTATTCGACCGGAGGGCTTGCACTGCCCTATTTCAAGAGCACGCCGGAATTGGGCGTCATGGTCTATACCTTCGTGATGGGCGCAAACTTATTGGGACGGCTGGTCGGCGGATTTTTGCATTATAAGATGAAACTGCCCCCGAAGCATAAATTTTCGATCGCATTGACGGTCTATATCACGACCTGCATCCTCGAGGGCGGCTATTTGTTCACACCGATCGGCATGATGATTCCGCTGATGTTCGTGTCCGGTTTGTTTTCCGTCACATCATATAACATTCGGATTGCGGCAACTCAGAGCTATATCCCGAACGATTATCGGGGCCGGTTTAACGGCTCGTTTCAGATGCTGCTTTCGCTTGGGATGATCGCCGGACAACTTGTCACCGGCGCACTCGGTGACCATTTCTCGGCGCGATTAATCATCCTGTTCGGTTATGTGATCAATTTCGCGGCGGTGTTTTTGATCATGCTGCCGGGCGGAAAGCATGTTAAACCCATCTACAATGCTGTCTATGAAAAGCCGACGGAACCTGAGGGTTTAGAGGAGCCGAATCTGACCAATCCTGCTGCGGAAAATGAATAACCAAAATTAATCGCGGGCGGCTTTTTCAAGGCCGCCCGTTTAATTTTACCGAAACCATACAAGTGCACTGAGGCTATGCTTTTGCATGATTTTTTTATTTAAAAATTTCCCATTTCATAAAAATAGACACAAGTAATTTGACTTTACACTTTACATTTATGATTTTTTACTCTAAAAAGTTCCCTCGGTGTTTAAAATCGTTCCGGTGCCCGATTTTGTCATTGTTGAATTCTTAATTTTATCCGCGAGCAGTGATTCGAAGAGCTTTTCGTCGATGTGTTCCGGCTCAACCCACTCACCCGTCCAGGCTGAGAGGTGAATCGCATTCGAGATCGAAAGACCCCGGATACCCTCGATGCCGGGGGCAAGCAGCGGTGTTTTATTCAATACGGCGGAGGCGAAATCGGTCAGGATGCCCGCGTGTCCGAGATGGCATTCGGGGGTCTCCGGCACGGCAATCTCAAGCACCTCGTGCTCCGGTTCGCCGAAACCGGTTTTACAAGTGCTGTTCCATTCGGTCTCGCTGATCTTGTTTTTGGTAAAAATCAATTTATCGTCTTCCAAAACGACTTTACCGTTATCTGCGGAAATTTCGAGCCGGTTGGTACCGGGGGTTTCGAACGTCGAGGTCACAAACAACCCGGTGGCGCCGCTCTCGTATTCCGCGAACGCCGTGACGTCGTTTTCGACTTCGATATTGCGGTGTCTGCCGTTATAGGCATGCGCGTGAATACGTTTCGGTATGCCGCACATCCATTGCCATAAGTCGAGCTGGTGCGGGTCTTGGTTGAGCAGCACGCCGCCGCCCTCACCGCCCCAGGTCGCGCGCCATCCGCCCGAATCATAATAGCTCTGGGAGCGATACCAGTTGGTGATAATCCAGATCACGCGCCGAATTTCGCCGAGCTCTCCGGTCATGATCATCTCGCGCAATTTTTGATAAAGCGGATTGGTGCGCTGGTTATACATAATGCCGAAAACCTTACCGCTCTTTTGCGCAGCTTCGTTCATCTTACGGGCAGCAGAAGTATAGACGCAGATCGGCTTTTCGCACAGCACATTCAAGCCGCTCTCAAGCGCCTTGATTGTGATGTCGGGATGTGCATAATGCGGTGTTGACACCAGCATGCTGTCAAAGATCTTTGAAGCGATTGCCTGTTCGACGCCTTCGAAATAGCGTACGCTCTCTCCGTATTGCTTTTTCGCTGCTTCGAGCTTTTTGGGGTTGTTATCGCAGATCGCGGTGAGTTCCACCCCTTGCGTGATCCCGTCTGCAATGCGTTTGCAATGCAGTGTGCCGATGTTGCCGCAGCCGGTCACGCAAAGCTTGATCTTGTTCTCCATGGCTAATTACTTCCTTTTGTTTCAGGCATTTATGACCTTTTTCATCGCATCTCTGAGGCAGTTCACCGCGAGTTCAAAACGCCCTAAGGCATCCGTGCCACCGCTGAAATTCAATTCCTTTTTGTCCTGCTCCAATGCGGAAAAACCTTTGAAATCGCCGAGATGCGGTTCGAGCGACAAGAACCCGTCGTAACTGTTTTCATATAAGGCCGCGAGCATTTCTTTGATTTCACCGTCTCCGTAACCGGCCGGAACGACGCTTGCATCTGCAAATTTCGCGTCCTTGATGTGGACGTATTCGATATATTTCACAAGCAGCCGATAGGCCTCCATAACCTTTTGACCGCATTGTACAAAATTAGCCGGATCAAATGTCATCTTAAAATTTTCGTCTCCGAGACGCTCCATCAACTGTTTACAGCGCGGTGCGATATCGCCGAAAATCCCCTTTTCGTTTTCATGCAGCAGCACTAAATTCAGGGGTATCGCTTTTTCCTTAAATTTTTCAAGCCGCTCGCAGACAGGTTCAGAATACTGTTGGGCATCCTCACCTTTCGGCATATAAAAGCTGAAGATCCGGATATAGCGCGCGCCCATGATCTGCGCAGCGCCGAGCATGCGCTCAAAAACCGCAAGGTGCGGCGCAAAATCGTCTTTGATTCCGATCTTTCCAACGGGTGAACCGATGGCCGAAACCCGGATATCTTCCCCGTCAAGGCGCTTTTTAATTTCGCGCAGTTCCTGTTCCGAAAACTCCGAAACATTCCTGCCTCCGACGCCTCTCAATTCGAGATGACCGATGCCGCAGCGTCTCATCTCCCGCATCTGCACCGAGAGATCACTGTCTATTTCATCCGCAAAACATGATAACACAAAACTCATTTTTGGTTCTCCTCACCTGTTAAAAAGGACTGAGCTAATTATATAATACATGTCTTATAAGTCAAGCCGAATAGAAAAATTCATATGTTTTGTTAAAAATGCACAAAGTTATGGTTTTGTTTTATCGCATATTTTCTGTTTATACGTTATTGCATTTTTGCAAAAAAGGTGTACACTTTCATCCGTTGCTGTTTTTTGGGCAGTTTAACAATGCCTAGAAACAGCGGCAAAGAATTCAATTCACATACCGAAAGGACAAAGTACCATGAAAAAGTTTCTCGCTATCATCACAGTGATCCTTCTCGCGGCAATCGCATTTGCCGGCTGCACCGCTCCCAAGGCCTCGTCCGAAGCCTCTTCCGAGACATCTTCGGCCGTTTCTGCGGTGTTGTACACCTCCGAAACCGGCTCTGTCGATTCCGCTGTCAGCTCTGTTGATTCTGCGGTCGGTTCATCGGCTTCCTCTGTCGCAGCTTCGGTCGGTTCCGCTGTATCCGCAGCCGTCTCTGCCGCATCCGTGAGCAGCTCCGCGGTGTCTTCTGTCTCTTCAAAGTAAGCCAACAACTTGCTTCGGCAAATTCATCAGATAATGTACAAACAGCAGGAGGGAAGCTTCTCAAAAAAGGAGCCTTCCCTCCTGTCGTAATTCAGACATTCCGCTCCGGAGAAAACTAATTTTGCATTGTTGCATTAAAATACATCATAGCGCCCGATAAATTGCATATTTATTAGTGTACAATGAGATAAATATGTATATAATCGTATATTATTAACATATATCGAATTTTTATTCAAAACCTATTGCATTTTTATTCAAAATAGTGTACACTATCCCTCGTCATTGACTAATGATGTCATTGACTGACGATGTCATCGTCCGACGATGACATCCGCCGCTAAAAATATGGTCGGTACGACATTTCGCAGAAAGGGAAATCATTATGAAAAAAATCATCGCGGTTCTTCTGACAGTTTTGCTCGCTGCAATCGGCTTCGCGGGCTGCGCCAGTTTCAAAAACGAAGTTGACAAGATCAAGGAAAAAGGCGTACTTACCGTTTACACAAACGCCGCTTTCGCTCCGTACGAATATTACAGCGGCACGGAGATCACAGGCGTCGATATCGAAATCGCCAAGGCCATCGCCGCCAAACTCGGCGTCGAGCTCAAAGTCGAAGACGTTGAATTCAACAACATCATCGCAGCCGTCAAAGAAGGCAAATGCGATCTGGGCGTCTCCGGCTTCTCGGTCACAGACGAGCGCAAACAATCCGTCGATTTCTCGGTCGAATATGTCCAGACCCAGCAGTACATCATCGTTTTGGATACAGATGCGGCCGTCACCAATTTTGAGACCCTTGCCGGCCTCAAGATCGGCGTCCAGTTGTCCACCACCGGTGATTATGCCATTGCCGATGCCATTGACAAGGGCGTTTTAAAAGACACGGGCGCAACGGTTGTCCAGTATAAGAATGCGCTGGAAGCCACCGTTGATCTCAAGAACGGCAAAATCGGCGCGGTCGTCATCGACAAAGACACCGCTATGAACATTATTAATAACAACACCGGCCTCAAAGCTATCCCGCTCAATTATGCAGACGGTACCTTTGACGCGGAAAATTACGCCATTGCCATCGCGAAAGAAAATACCACTCTGAAAGCGCTGGTTGACGAAGTCCTCACCGGTCTCATCGGTGACGGCTCAATCGCCAAGTGGATGGCGCAGCACTCGGCTGCTTCTGTCGGCTGATCATCTTCTCCCGTTTAAAAGCAACGGCTTTGCTCAACAGCGGCTTTTGCTGATACACCCGCCTAAATGTACGATCGGCAGGAGGGAATATCCTTTATCGGGAATCCCCTCCTGCAATCGTGTCTCAATGAAAGAGTGAACGCATATGGCTGCAGCAATAACGGTCAATCTCATACAACGCCTGACCGAATGGTGGAACACGGATGCCGCGGCATGGGCGGCAAGCATGGCCGCCAATTTCGAAAAGACTTTTATTACCGACAACCGTTATATGTTTTTTATCAACGGTCTGGGCAACACTCTTAAAATCGCTGCGATGGCGGTTTTGCTCGGCATCGTCATCGGCGTTATCGTGGCCGTCGTCAAAGTCAACGCCACGGAAAAACACTCGAAGCTCAAGTGGCTCGATAAAATTTTCGGTATTTATATCGCCGTGATCCGCGGCACTCCTGTCGTCGTCCAATTGATGATCATGTATTATATCATCCTGAAAAACGTGGAGAGCACCATTGTGGTGGCCGTGCTCGCATTCGGAATCAACTCGGGCGCTTATGTCGCCGAGATCGTGCGCGCCGGCATCATGGCGGTAGACCGCGGGCAGATGGAAGCCGGGCGCTCCCTCGGTCTGACACGGCTTCAGACGATGATTCACATCATTTTGCCTCAGGCAATTAAAAATATCTTGCCTGCGCTCGGAAATGAATTTATCACGGTCATCAAGGAGACCTCGATCGCGGGCTATATCCCGATTACCGACCTCACAAAGGCCGGCGATATCGTCAGAAGCCGAACCTACGAACCGTTTTTCGCGTTGATTATCGTTGCGGTTATTTATTTTGCGGTTGTCTGGATTTTGACACAGGGCTTGAAAGCGCTGGAGAGGAGGTTGGCGAGAAGTGATCGACGTTAGGAATCTGTCCAAAAAATTCGGTGACAATTTGGTACTCAACAATATCACCGAGACGATCAACGCCGGAGAAAAAGTCGTGATCATCGGGCCGTCCGGCTCGGGAAAATCGACTTTTCTGCGCTGTTTGAATATGCTTGAAGAACCGACGTCCGGCGAGATCTTTTACAAAGACAAAAAGCTTGTCTATACCTCAAATGAAATCAATCAGCTGCGTCAGAAGATGGGGATGGTTTTCCAGCATTTCAATCTCTTTCCCCACCTCACGATTTTAGACAATATCACGCTTGCGCCGGTCAAGCTCAAGATTCACAATAAGGCCGAAGCCAAAGAAAACGCCATGCGCTTGCTTGCACGCGTCGGATTGACTGAGAAAGCAACAGCCTACCCGTCGATGCTCTCGGGCGGTCAGAAGCAGCGTATTGCCATCGTGCGGGCGCTTGCGATGAACCCCGAAGTGATGTTATTCGACGAACCCACCTCGGCGCTCGACCCGGAGATGGTCGGCGAGGTGCTCGAGGTCATGCGCGAGCTGGCTGAAGACGGCATGACGATGATCGTCGTGACCCACGAGATGGGCTTTGCGCGGGAAGTCGGCACCCGCGTGATGTTCATGGACGGCGGTGAAATTTTGGAACAGGCGCCGCCGAAGGAATTCTTCACAAGTCCGAAAAACCCGCGCCTTCAGAGCTTTTTGGCTAAAGTGCTATAATTATGACAGACAGTACTTTAATACTGCGCCAATCGCTTACTTCGCATTGCCCGTTGTTATTCCATCCCGCAGCTGTTACGGTACCATCCGATTTCAAACCGAGGGAATGAGCGTTACCCGTGTTCACCGCCATATGAACGTTCCCGGCCGCGGTTGAAATGATACCGCGCGCAGCTGCTTATATCTCATTTGCCGTAATGATTATCTCCAGCAGCAACCGCTGCACCGTCTGATCTGAGGCCGACGGAATGGCGGCAGCCTGCTGCTATAGAAACTGTTTTATAGCGATTCATTGACTCATTCGTCATTATTTGTCTCCATCCGCACCGGACAGCCGGTGGTTTCTCTAAATGAAAACAGACGGTTTAAAGCCGTCTGTCTTTGTTTTATTGAATAACCCGATTACTTGGCCGCCTTTTTGGCGTTGACCGCTTTCATCAGTGAGCTCTTGCGGCGCGCTGCCGTATTCTTTGCGATATGACCTTTCGCGGCCGCCTGATCGACAGCTTTGATGGTGTTCTTAACGGTGGCGTCCATATCTGCGGAACCGCTCTCAATTGCGAGCTTGCCCTTCTTCAGTTCGGTTTTCAGCTCAGATTTGGCCGATTTGTTGGCAACGGCTTTCTTCTGGCCGGACACAACTCTCTTTTGGGCGGACTTGATGTTTGCCATTATATTGACTCCCTTTCAAATTCACAATGTTTCAGCGTTGTTTCGGGCGGTTTTTCATCTTAATCCGACTTCCGGGGAGAACGCTTCCCCCTTCAACATTGTGCCATTATATCATATCACCGCCTCTTTTGCAAGCGTTTTTTTGCAATTTGCGAACTTACCCAGCATATAGTTAGGAAGATAAAGTCGAGCGGCAAAAACCTTGAACACCGACCGGTGAGAAAGGACAGCATAATGATGATGACTTTTTTGGGCGTACCGCTCTCAGCGCTTTTCTTCCTTGCGCTTTATATCAAAGATAAAAACGCGTTTGCGCCGCCGCTTTCCGCCGCAAAGGAAGCCGACTGCCTGCGCCGTATTGAAAAAGGCGATAAAAACGCGCGAAACGAGCTGATTGAACACAATCTGCGCCTTGTTGCCCATATCGCAAAAAAATTTGCCCCCTATCCGCCTGACCAGGAGGATTTGATCTCGATTGGCACAATCGGTCTGATTAAAGCAGCCGACAGCTTCGAACGCAAAAAGGACTTTCGTTTTTCAACCTATGCCTCCAAATGCATCACAAACGAAATTTTGATGCATTTCCGTTCGATTCGCAAATGTTCCAATGACGTTTCGCTGTTTGATCCGGTCGAGACGGAATCCGGCAGCGGCAGCGTACAGATCATCGACACGCTGACCTCGGATTTCGACCTCGAGGATACGGTGCAGCTCAAGCTCGATGTGCAGCGTCTTTATGATGCACTCTCCGCTTTGGACGAACGCAGCCACCGTGTAATTTTACTTCGATACGGGCTTGCAGGAAATCAACCGCTGACCCAATCCGAGATCGCTGTGCATCTCGGCATTTCGCGCTCCTATGTCTCGCGAATCGAAAAGGCCGCGCTTGAAAAATTGAAAGGAGCGCTGTAAAGTTTCTCAGTAAAAAGCTTATAGACAACGAAAAGGCGGTTCAGTGAAGAACCGCCTTTGCTTTCTGATTAAATCTCTTATGCCATCGGAACGAAGTTGACGGAAGAAATCAGGTTGTTGATCGCTGTTTCATCTCTTGTGTCTTCACGGATTGTGTAATCACTGTCGAACATGAACACTTCATCGTCAAGCTGGGTGAAGATGATCTGATAATGCCGGGCAGCACGTGTTTGGACCGAATAATTCACGGAGATTTTATAGGACTCTTTTCCGCCGAAAGTGATCTTTTGCGGTGTCTCGATAATCCATTCCTGAGTGTTATAATATAAGTTCGTGTTGATGTCCGCGATGTATTCGTTCATCACGTCGTCAAGCGTTCTTCCATCCTTAAGTTTCTCCAAAAACCGCATATAAGCCGAGCTGTCATTGTCCACATCCTCCGTGGCGTAAAAGACATAATCGGCAATGTTGGAAAAAACCCAACCAGAGACTTCGCCGTGTTCGGCAGTCCATTTTTCCGCTTTCAGAACCGTTGTCGCGGAAACTTCAGGCACTGAATACTCAGAATATACGCTGCTTGTTTCTTCGCTCTTTTTGCCGCAGCCCGCGAACAGGGTCACTGCCATCACAAGAGCCAATATCATTGCGAGAATACGTGTTTTTTTCAAAATAAACACCAACCTTTCAAGTTATAACGGTATAAAATACCGAGATATCGGGATTGAAAAAATCAAAATCACCCAACAGAATGATATTATAACATGGATTTGTTAAGAAATAAAGAGGGATTTTATGAATGTCGCAAAGTCTCTTTTTAATCTCTTCGTCTTCCGCCGAAAATGAGGAGCAGTCTCAGCAGCTGCGCAAGCGAAACAAGCACCGCTGCGACATAAGTCATTGCGGCAGCGCTCAGAACCGATTTGGCGCCTTTTGTCTCTTCTTCGTCCAAACTGTAAGTCGATTGGATGCCCTCTATCGCCCTTTTAGAGGCGTTGAATTCCGTCGGGAGCGTCACAAGCTGAAACGCCACTGCCGCCGAAAACGCAATGATCCCTGCGAATATCAACCCGGAAAAATTCATAAACAATCCGAACAAAATCAAAATCCAGGAAAGATACGAACCGGTCTGCGCGATCGGATAAATCACGCTCCTGATTTTAATCGGGACGTATTCTTCGGCATATTGTACCGCATGTCCGGCTTCGTGAGCCGCAACGCCGACAGCAGCGATTGAATTGGAATTATATACTGAGTCAGACAGCCGGATCACGTTTGATTTCGGATCATAATGGTCGGTCAGTTCTCCGCCGACCTGCTCAATCCGCACACCGATGACGCCGTTTTTGCGAAGTACGGCCTCAGCTGCCTGCGCGCCTGTCAAGCCGCGCATTGTCCTTATTTTTGAATACTTCGCGAATGTGGATTTCACTTTGATCTGGGCAATCAGCGAGATGATGATTGCCGGAACGATGAGGATGAAATACCACCGGTCGAAACCGATATAATACCCAAAAGTAGGCATGTGCACTTCACTTCCGATCTTCGAGATTTCTTAAATAAAAATCGTACAGTTCAATTACCGCAGGATTATAACGCTCGCCATATTCCGGCACGCCGGCCGAATACATCAGCGTATTGTCGGTGCGTTCGGGAAGTACAATCCGAAATTCATTGCCGGTCTTTCGCTGAACAAACTTCAGATCGCCCCCGTGTGCCTTCGCGACCATCGCGGCTACCGCAAGGCCCATACCGCTGCCGTCAATGTTGTTGACTCCGTCTGCGAGGCCCTTTTCAATGCGCTGTTTCGCCACCCGGTCAACAGGTTTACCGTCGTCAAAGACGGAGATGATGATATTCCCTTTTGATTTTTTCAAAGATAAACCGATGCGTTTATCACAATCTCGCGCGGCGTTGGAAATCAATGAGAATATACATTTTCTGAGGCTCTTCGCGTCTGCGACCGTCATTACGGGCGTCACCGGAAAATCCTCTTCGATCATGACCGCGTTGCCGAGGACTTCCCGGGTCTGCCGGCAAACGGACGAAAGCAACTGAATAATATCACTGTTTTTCGGATAATAGTCCTCTGTCCCGTATTTATACAACGCATAGGCAGTAAACAATCTCAAATAGCGCAGAAGGCGCAAATTATTTTCAAGTAATTTTCCGATGAGTTTTCGTTCTTCTTCATTTGCGCAGACTTCGCAGAGCCGGTCGATGGTCAGCATGTTGCTTGCTATCATCTCTCCGTAATATTTACCGACACGGCTTACGAGTTCATCTACACCCTCAATTTTTTCTTTCATCTTTATGTCCTCCGTCCGCACTCAGGTGAGTCCCAGTTGTTCGGTCTTGATCGGCGTCCCTGCGCGCGGCAGAGAGAACACTTTGTAGACCTCCATATTCTTTGTCATACGTTGAATCATAACCGCTTTTTTCACTTTTCTGCCCGATTTCAGATTGATGACCGTCACGCCGATCGTGTCCCGGCTTGCCTTAGTTTCGAGAAGGTCCGAATCAAAGACCAGACACCGTGCGTCGTTTGTGTAAACGGCGAAATTCTGCGGTTCATTCTCTTTCAGCTGCCAGAAGCCGACGGTTTTGCTCGTGCCGCTGTAACCGCCTAGCAGTTTACGGCGGTTTTGTTTGGTGGCATAACTGCTTAAACTGACTTTGGCGGCCTTTCCGTTTTCAAAGAAGATCAATAAAGAACCGGTGTATTCGGTGACGCAGGTAAAGAATACGATGCCCTCGCCGTCTTCGAAACCGAGTTTTGCGGGCAGATAATCGCCCATCGTTGAGGATTTGCCGTCTTCAAACTCATAAAGACGCGCCTTATAGGCGTTTTGACGGTCGCTGAGGACTAAAATCTCGCTGTTATTGGTCGTTTCAAAAGTCGAGATGATCGCGTCCCCGTCTTTCAGTTTATGTTCTCCCGCATTCTTTACTGCCATCGCGGTCAGTTTTTTCATGTAGCCCTCGCGGGTAAAATAAACGGTGACCGGATAATCGGGCATTTCTGGTTCGGCTGCATCTGCCGCGAAAGCTTCCTCCTGTTCGAGGATGGCGGTTTTACGCGGTGAACCGAATTTTTTGGCGATCTCTTCGAGCTCCCGGATGATGATGCCGTATTGGCGCTGTCTGGATTTGAAATCGAGTTCCAGTTCGGCGATCTCGGCTTCCAGTTTCTCGATGTCGGCAAGACGTTTTAAAATGTATTCGCGGTTGAGGTTGCGCAGTTTAATTTCTGCGACATATTCGGCCTGGATTTTATCGATGCCGAACTCCGCCATCAGGTTGGGGATGACCATTGCCTCTTCCTTGGTATTGCGCACCGTGGCAATGGCACGGTCGATGTCGAGCAATATCAATTCAAGCCCGCGCAGTAAGTGCAGAAGATCTTTGCGTTTTTTCAAATCGAAGAAAATTCGGCGTTTGACGCACTCAACCCGGAATGCCGTCCATTCCGACAGGATTTCTTTAACGCCCATCACCATGGGTGTCGCGCCGATCAGAATATTAAAGTTGGCGGAAAAAGAATCTTCAAGCGTCGTCGATTTAAAGAGCTTTGCCATCAACGCATCGGGATCGGTACCGCGCTTTAGGTCAATTGCGATGCGCAGGCCGTTCAAATCGGTCTCGTCGCGGATATCGGAGATTTCTTTGATCTTCCCGGCTTTGACTAATTCGACGATTTTATCGATGATGGCCTCGACGGTCGTGGTCGGCGGAATCCGGGTGATTTCAATTCGGTTCTCTTTGTTATCCGCAATATAGACGGAGCGGACTTTGACAGTTCCGCGCCCGGTATTATAGATTTCCTCCAGTGCCGCCCTGTCGTAGATCAACAACCCGCCGCCCGGAAAATCGGGGGCGATGAGCGTTTGAATAACGTCGTGTTCCGGATTTTTCAACAATGCAACCGCAGTCTCACAGACCTCCTTGAGATTGAACGGGCAGATATTGCTTGCCATTCCGACCGCAATGCCGGTGTTTGAGTTGACCAAAACGCTCGGAAAACGAACCGGAAGCAGGGTCGGCTCAGTGGTGGTGGAATCGTAGTTATCGACAAATTCGACGGTGTCGCTGTCAATGTCAGTGAACAATTCTTTGCAGACCTCGGTCAGTTTTACCTCGGTATATCGGGAAGCGGCATAGGCCATATCGCGTGAATAGGCCTTTCCGAAGTTGCCCTTTGACTCGACATACGGCACCAACAGAGATTCGTTGCCGCGTGTCATGCGAACCATCGTCTCATAAATGGCGCCCTCTCCGTGCGGATTAAGGCGCATGGTCTGCCCGACGACGTTGGCTGATTTGGTCAGCGAACCGCCGAGAAGCCCCATCTTATACATTGTATATAGGAGTTTTCGGTGTGAGGGCTTGAAGCCGTCGATCTCGGGGATGGCTCGTGAGACGATCACGCTCATCGCGTAAGGCAAATAATTGACTTCAAGCGTGTCGGTGATAATCTCATCGCGGACTTCTCCGCTGCCCGGAATATAAGCTGCTGCGGTTTTATGCTGCACCTGTTTTTCTTCTTTTTCCTTGCGTTTTTTCAAGGTTTAGCTCCTTTTCAAGGATTTTTTTCGTCCTTCGTCTCCGCTTTTTGGGCCCGCTTGAGCAGCAGCGTGTTGGCTTTTCGCTCGTCTGCGTCTGTCACGGTGAACTCGAAGCCGTCGCCTTCGTAATGATCGCCCGTCTCGGGGATCTTATTGAGCTTGTCGGCTATCCAACCGTTGACCGTGGCGAATTCCTCCGCTTCATCCCGTGAGATATCGATCAGCGTCGTCAGTTCCTCGAGATCGGCGCTGCCGTTAATCCGGTATTCTTCTTCACCCACCAGCGAAATATCGGTTTCTTCTTCGGTATCGTCGTGCTCGTCGTAGATCTCTCCGACCAATTCCTCTAGGATATCTTCCATCGTCACAATGCCGAGCGTGCCGCCGTATTCGTCGGTGACCACGGCCAAATGGGTTTTGGAAGTCTGAAGCAGTTTCAACAGCGTCGAGATAGACATGACTTCGGGTACGAAGCTGATCGGTTTGATCAATTCCTCGATCGGTCTGCAGCCGGTGTGTAAATTCGCGAAAAAGTCTTTTTGCGTGATGACACCGAGGATATTGTCGATGCTCTTCCGATAGACGGGAAGGCGCGAAAAACCGCTCTCAAAAAACACTTTTTCGATCTCTTCGGGGCTGTCCTCGATATCGGCGGCTTCAACCGCAACACGCGGCGTCAGAATGTCGGAGGCCTTCCGGTCATTGAACCGGATGGCGCTTCGGATGAGTTCACCCTCATCTTCATCGAGCGTTCCCACCTGCCGGCCCTCTTCAATAATGGTTAAAAGCTCGGCTTCGGTAATTGCCGATTCATCATGTCCACGACGATTCAAGAATTTTTGCCACTGGGAAAATAAAAATGAGAACGGTGTGAGAATGATCATCAGCGCTTGCATTGAACGCGCACAAGACATCGCATAACGCTCCGGAGCCCGCTTCGCAATGGTTTTCGGGGTGATTTCCCCAAACAGCAAAACGAGAATCGTCATTGACACGGTAGAGACGGTTGCTCCGATATCTCCGAAAAATTTAATGCATAAAACTGTTGCGATCGTTGTAGACGCGATATTGACCAGATTGTTCGCGATCAGCACCGTGGTAAGAAACTTATCGTATTGCCCGAGCATCTTCAATACCCGTTCGGCCTTCTTTTCGCCGTTGGCGGCAAGGCTTTTCAGCCGTATTCTGCCGGCAGTGGAAAACGACATTTCCGCAGCGGACGAATAAGCGGAGAACAGAATTAAAACAAACAGCGTGAGCAATAACGGTAAGTCTTCGGTACCCATATACACCCTTTTCCTTAATAACCGAAAATAACTGCGGTTATTTATGAAATATCGGCCAACTCGATATACTGTGCGCCTTTTTGAGCGATGATTTCTTTTCGCCCGGCGAGATTGTCCCCGAGCAGCACGTCAAATGCCTCCACCGTCGCCTCGAAATCGGTCGGGGTGACGCGGATCAAGCGTCGCGTTTCGGGGTTCATTGTGGTCTCCCACATCATCTCGGGCTCGTTTTCGCCGAGTCCTTTGGAGCGCTGGATCGTGAATTTTTTGCCCTCAAGATTAGGCAAAATCTCAGCCTTTTCTTTCTCGGTATAGGCGAAGTAACTCATGTTTCCGCAGGTGATCTCATATAACGGTGACTCGGCGATATAGATAAATCCCTTATCGATTAATTGGGGCATCAACCGGAAAAACAAAGTCATGATCTGCGTTCGGATATGAAAACCGTCGACGTCGGCATCGGTGCAGATGATGATCTTATTCCAGCGCAGCCGGTCGATATCAAAGGTTTCTATGCCTTTCGCGGCTTTGGTGTGCAGTTGAACACCGCAGCCGAGTACTTTTATGATATCGAGAATGATCTCATTGTTGAATATCTTGTCGTAATCCGCCTTCATGCAGTTTAACGGCTTGCCGCGTACCGGCATGATGGCTTGGAAATCAGCGTCCCGCGACAGTTTGCACGAACCGAGCGCCGAATCGCCCTCAACGATATAGAGCTCGCGCCGGTCGAGGTCTTTTGTACGGCAGTCGACGAATTTTTGCACCCGGTTGCCGATATCCAACGCTCCGCCGATTTTCTTTTTCAGGTTGATGCGGGTCTTTTCGGCGTTCTCACGGCTGCGCTTGTTGACTAACAACTGGTCGGCGATCTTCGCGGCGTCGTCGGGATTTTCCAAAAACCAGACCTCGATGTTGTGCTTTAAAAAATCGGTCATAGCGTCCTGAATGAATTTGTTGTTGATCGACTTTTTCGTCTGGTTTTCGTAGCTGGTTTGGGTTGAGAATGAACTTGTCACGATCGCAAGGCATTCCTCGATATCGCCGAATGTGAGCTTTTCCTCGCCCTTTGTATAGCGGTTTTTATTTTTCAGATAACTGTCAAACATGGCCACAAAAGCCAATTTCACCGCCTTTTCGGGCGCGCCGCCGTGTTCGAGCGGGCTGGAGTTATGAAAATATTCGATGATGCGGTTTGTGTTGGAATAAGTCACCGCAACATTGAACTTGACTTTATACTCGGGTTTGTCCTCGCGGTCGCGGCCGGTACGTTCGGCCTGCCAGAATTTGATCGGCACGATTGCCGTTTCTCCCGTGATCTCCCTGAGGTAGTCAACGATGCCGTCTTTGAAGCAGAACTCGTGCTTTTCGGTACCCGCGTCGTCCTCCCAATTCAAAAAAATCCGCAGACCCGCGTTGACAACCGCTTGTTTGTTGCAGAGCTGTATAAAGTAATCTTTGCCGATGGCGATGTCGGTGAATACCTCATCGTCGGGCAGCCATCGGATTCTCGAGCCGGTGTGGTTATATTCGCATTTTTTACGCTTGAGCCCGCCGACGTTTTCGCCGCGCTCGAAGTGCAGCGTATATTCATATTCATCGCGGTGGATGATAACATCCATCCACCGGGAGGCATACTGAGTCGCGGCAAGTCCCAGGCCGTTCAGACCGAGAGCGAACCCGTATCTTCCGCCGTCTTCGTTTTGATATTTGCCGCCCGCATAGAGTTCGCAGAACAGAAGTTCCCAATTGTAACGTTCTTCTTTTTTATTGAATTCGACCGGTATTCCGCCCGCAAAGTCCTCGATCTCAATCGAGCCGTCGGAATGCCGGGTGACATAAATCTTGCTGCCCCTGCCCTCTCTGGCCTCGTCGATCGAATTCGAAAGGATCTCGAATACCGCGTGTTCGCAGCCCTCGATTCCATCCGAACCGAAAATGACGCCCGGGCGTTTACGGACTCTGTCCGCGCCTTTTAACGAAGAAATGTTTTCGGTTGAATTCTTCTCTGTCTTCGGCATCTGAGCCCTCCGCTCGTCTTTATCTATCAACGATATCTGAATATTGATGTATTTTTATTTTTGAATGCTACAAACCGAATCGGGCTTATTTTTCAACTGCCCCGTGATCCCTGAAGTCAACAAAAAACGTTTCTCTTAATAATCGCTTAAATAGATGATTTTCCCGGACAGATCCACTCCTGCGACCATGTATTTCATCGAACTTTTCGCAGGCAGAGCCCCGATTACTTCCGCGGCGGGAATATCAGCATTAAATATGATTCTGTAAAGGATCATGCGGCTGTATCCGCTTTCGGTGTGATAAGCCTTTAATAACAGATTCCCGTCGGGATATAAAAACAGTTCATACGTGTTATTTTCCGTCGTACCGGTAATCGGAATATAGCGGTTTTCTGCCGGCTGCGTCAAAATGGTGCTCTTCAACGAATATTTCCCCTGCGTACTGGGTGTATAGAGGTTGACGCTCATGCTTGTCCACCACGCGGAATAGGGATCCATCGTTATGCCGTATATCCAACCGCCCCGTATGATGCCGGTACGCAGCGTCTGCGGAAGAGAAACAGTGCTGCCGGAAGAAGTGTTGACCACGATCCAGCATGTGCTCGGTTCTTCCGAATCCGGTGTAAACAAGGCTGAATATAACGCGGCATTTCCGGAAGAATCGATTTGTATCGCTTGAATCAGCGGCGCGCCGGAACTGATGTCCACCGGAGAATACAGCCCGTCTTTGGCATAAAAAGTTTTTGCGGTGCGGCCCAGATTATCGATGACGGCGATCATGAGTTTGGTCTTGTACAGGTCGGACAGCTCGCCCGCCCCGGGAATCTTTTCGGCGATCGAAGCGATATATTGATCGGTATTTCGGTCATAAGTCATTCCGGTAATGATGTATTTTCCGTCGGGATCGTTTGCCACAAGCGATGTGATCTCAAAGTATTTATCGACAGAAGAGAAATCAACCGCTGAGAAAAACATAATCTGCCTGTTAGCGGTAAAGAGCAAATCGTTTCCCGCCCAACAAACGGTATCAAGCGCGAACATCGGCGTGGACGAAATCGTTTTTACCCCTGTCGCCATATCAAGAATCACGCCGAAACAGTGGTCGCTGCCGCCCGCGTCGGTACCTGCCTTTTTATAGAGAAACAATTTCGTACTATCGGGTGAAAGCGGTCCGGCTACATATTTTTCTCCGGCAGGAAATTCAGCTGAAGTGACGGTGGCGCCTGCCGAATCGGTGGCATAGACACGCTGGATGTTGGTGCTCTCGTTATATTGAACAAAAAATTCGCCCAAAGCCTCCATGGACGCCGCCTGAACCGTCGGGTCCACCGAAGCGAACGCATAGCTCGTTTGATCAATCGTTCTTGAAGTATCGGAAATCGGAACATATTCTTCGCCGGAGTCGATGACCCGGCCGCAAGCCGCCGTCAAGACGAGAACCGTCAGCAGGGACGCACAACCGTACTTTACCCAATCCCTTCTGCACTTCATGGAGTAACCTCCCAAAAAACGTTTAGGCATATCAATGCCTTTGTTATCAATGGCACTCAAAACGCCGGTTTCATAATATCATAATACCCAAAAAAATTCAAGCGTCTGCGTCCCGCCTCGACTCCGCGTGAAACAGAATTGTCAAATGTTGTTCGTTTGCAATCCCATTATGTTTATGTTATAATAGGAACAATTTTGGGCAGGATTTCCGGTCGGAATATCCGCCGGACGCTTCCCCAAAAACATATTCGGAGCGAAAACTTCATGAGAAAAATCAAAATCGCGCCTTCAATTCTCTCCGCCGATTTTTCCGCGCTCGAAGCCGACTGCAACTCGGTACTCGAAAGCGGTGCGGATCTGCTCCATGTGGACGTCATGGACGGCCACTTTGTTCCGAACATCAGTTTTGCGTTTCCGGTCATCGCCTCGATGCGCAGACGAAGCGATGCTTTTTTCGATGTCCACATCATGATCAGCGAGCCGCAGAAATATATCGGCAGATTCGCCGAAGCCGGAGCCGACGGAATTACGTTTCACCTCGAAGCCGACGGCAACCCGTTTATCACCGCAGATATGATCCGCAAAACCGGAAAGACCGTCGGTGTCTCCGTCAAGCCGGGAACGCCCGCAGAATCGGTTTATCCGCTGCTTCCGGTTGTCGACCTTGTGCTTGTCATGACCGTTGAGCCCGGATTCGGCGGGCAGAGTTTTATGGAAGAGATGCTTCCGAAGATCGGGGCGATCCGGAAAGAAGCCGACCGAATCGGCAAAAAAGACCTCATTGTTGAAGTGGACGGCGGAATCGACGATAAAACGGCTCCGCTCGTCATTCAGGCCGGAGCTGATCAACTCGTCGCCGGATCATTTGTTTTTCAGGCGAAAGACCGAAAAAAAGCGATCTCTTCTCTCAGATCGTAACGGCCGAAAGAAAAGATCGTTTTTAAGTACAGCGGTACCTTGTGATTTTATCGCTGCGGCCTCAGCAGTTTGCCGAATACGTCCCCGTCCGCAATCAACAGGAAATCGGAAAAACAAATGCTCTCATCGAGGTCTTTACGCAGCACGGCGAATTCGGACACGGTATCCGTAACATTTTCTTTTTGTTCCTCCATCGTCAGGAAAAACCGATTTTCGCTCTCGAATAATTTCATGCCTTCCGCTGCCGGGTTTAACTCCTCCCCGCACCGCTCGGCAAGTTCGTACAGGTCCGACAACCGTCCGAATTCATAGACCACGCGTTTGGGCTTTGAGGTGCGAATCAGGATCCTGCAGCCGTTTTTACGTCGGTAAGCGTTTACGAAATATTTGTCGGCTCCCGGAAAATCGAATCTCCGCTTGCAGCCGCAAATCAAATCCGCGACCAGACGGCGGGTCGGCTCATTCGAATAATCGAGCGACGGAAAATCCAATCCGTAAGCGGCAAGTTCCTCGGCACTCATCATAATGATAAAATTGTTTTCGGTTGTTGAAGTGATCTTCATTTCTGATATTCGCATCCTTTCAAGGATATAGTTCGATTTTACCCTTGCACAGTCCGACTTTCAAGAGGTGGTTTTTGGCATATGCCAGACATCAGAGGCCGCGGAATCGTTTTCAGACAGCGCAAGAATTCGATTTTAACCGCTCCGATAAAAGAATATCAAGCAAGCGAACATCTCTCGGTGCCGATTTCTCCCGGTGCTGAGGTGCATTTTGCCATTGGCTCAAAAGTGACGCAAAATGAACTTTTGGCTGTCGACGAAGAAACCGGCATCAACATTTATTCGCCCTGCACCGGTATACTGGACAGCATCGTCCCTGCCGAACATCCTTTGCTCGGCAACTGCGATCTGCTTAGGCTGACTGTTGCCGGAAAGACCGAATTGCGGGAATCCGTTCAACTCAAACTCGGAGAAGGTATGCTCTCCTATCAGGATATCGCCGGCATCATTGATACTCTCGACGGAAAACCGCTTGCGCACAAACTGAAGGAGTTTTCGGCAAACGGAATTGCAGTTCTCGCCGCGGATGCGATCGAAGACCAATCATTTGTCTGCAGTGAAAACGGCGTGTTATATCATTACTATGCTCTTGTTGAAGAAGGATTAAAAATCGCAGCTGAACTCTGCGGCATCAAAAAGACCCAGGTTTTCGTCTATTATCGGCGTGACCATTCGGAGACAGAGCTCAAATTCGACAGCAGCATTACGGTCGTCTGCGGAAAATATCCCGCGAGAGTTCCGTTCTTGTCAATAAACAAAAAGAAAATCGGTTTTATCAGCGCCCAGGCCTGTTATGACCTCGTCAAACTCGTCCGAACGGGCGAACAGCAGCTTTCGACGATAATCACTGTCGCCGGACACCATATCACCAAGCCGTGCAATGTCCGCGTACCTGTCGGGACTCCGATCGGAGAGGTGATCGATTTCTGCGAACCGGACAACAGCCCTGCCTTGGTCGTGATCGGCGGGCCGATGACAGGCAAATATACGGAGGATCTCACAACGCCCGTTTATCCGGGCATGGGTGCGGTTTTGTTGCTGGAACCCATCGCAATCCGGGAGATGTCCAACTGCTGGGGCTGCGGGGAGTGCGTCCGCTGCTGCCCTCAAGGGCTGATGCCGCTTTATATCGCGCGTTTTTCCCGACACGGGAAGCTCTCCGACTGCAGAGATTTCGGCGCTCTGCACTGCATCGAATGCGGCTGCTGCAGTTACGTCTGTACCGGCGGCATTAACCCGATGTCCTTCATTCAAAGCGTAAAAAGCCAACTTCACTCCTATCAAACAACTCACCGCGCAAAAGACCAGCCGAAACGCAGACACCCTTTGTCGTCCGACTCTCCCGAAGTGACGGCACACTTGAAAGAGGGAGAAGAAAGATGAAACTGATCAAAACCTCTCCACCGTTTATCAAATCCGGAAAGTCCCAGAGTGCCTCGATGAAACGGATGATTGTATGTCTGGGGCTCGCACTGATTTATGCGGTTTTCTTTTTCGGGCTCCGGCTGCTTGTCAACGCAATCATCAGCATCATCATCTGTGAATTCTGCGAGCTCATCGTTTCCGGATTGGTCCGTCTCCCGAATACGGCAAAAGATCTCTCCGCGATTGTCACCGCGCTGATCATTGTTTTGCTCTTGCCTGCGGCAGTTCCGCTCTGGTTAATTTTAATTGCGGATGCCTTTGCGGTCTTTATCGCAAAAGCGGTATTCGGCGGTCTCGGACATAATCCGTTCAACCCCTCCGCTTGTGCGATTGCGTTTATCACCGTGTGCTGGCCGAAATATATCTTCCGGTATCCGACCGTTCCCCAGATGCTTCCGGTGTTTTCCGCCGATTTGTCCAAAGTGACTTATGGTTCCTCGGTGCTCGCCTATCTCAATGCGGGCGGCGTTGCGCCGTACCGCCTTTCCGATATCTTTTTCGGCGCAGTGCCGACAGCTGCGGGCACAGGCTGCGGTTTACTGCTGCTTGCCTGTTTTATTTATCTCTCCGTCAAACGGACGATTCATTGGAGAATCACGGCCGCGTTTTTGCTCACCTTTACACTTCTTTCTGCCGTTTTGCCCCGCGCGGGACTTTGGTATATCTCGGCATTTTCCGAGGTTTTCTCAGGATATCTTCTTTTCGCGGCTGTCTTTATGCTGACCGATCCGTCCACCTCACCGAAATCCGATATCGGCGGGATTATTTACGGCGTCATCTGCGCGATTGCGGTTATACTGATGAGGCGGTACGGCATCTACGAAGAGAGTTTGTGTTTTGCTTTGATTATCTGCAATGCGATTGCTCCGACCCTTGACAGATGGGTCGCCTCAATCCCCGAAAGGCGGTTGTGAGGTGCCACACTTGAAACAAGTTCGGAAAAGCAAACAAAAGCCAATGCTTTCAAAACCTAAAAAACAATATACCGAAATGTCCGGTTATCAGCTCCGTCTGCGCAGAGCTTTTGATAATCAACTTGACCGTGCTGTCGTTCAAAGCGCGAAAACTACAATGCGGGGTCTCGCAAGAACAGCGAACATCAAACCGATTGATAATTATAATTATGATGACCGGCTGCACGAGACCAATGCGAAAAACGTTTTTCGGAACGGCCTTCTTCTTAACAATCCCATACTGTTCAACGCCCTCGGCGTAACGGTTCTGATCGGCGCCTGCGATACGCTCTTCAAAGCATTGGTGATTTCGGGCGTTACTCTTGCGCTGATGCTGGTCACGGAGCTGCTGACCTCTTTGTTTTATAAGGACTTCGACACTCCGATGCGGATGACCGCGTACGTTCTGACAGCTGCTGTGTTATTGGCTTTAATCGCCCCGCCGATTTTCAACCGCTACCCTGCGCTTGTGTCATCTCTGGGTATCTATCTTCCGCTTTTATGCATCACCGGACTTTTGACGGTGCGCTGCGAAACTTTTGCTTCGGTCAATACCGCCGGGCTCGCTTTCGCGGATGCAATCGGCTGCTCCTGCGGATTCGGGTCAATCGCAATTCTCTTCGGAGTACTGCGTGAATTTTTTTCGGCAAATTCTTTTGCGGGCATTATTATCGGTAAAGGGCACACGCTCCCGGCTGCCTCGATGGCATTTTTCGCTTTTTTGATGCTCGGTCTGCTTTCGGCGCTCGCTCAGCGGCTCAGACGGTTCTGGTTCAGACGACGTCAGTCGGACCTTGAGGATGCCGTTGAAGAGGATAAATTATAAATTCTTGAATCTTACCTCGAAAGGAGAGCCATACAGATGGGCGAATTCACACATTTGGTGACCATAGCGATTGCCGTGATTTTCGCGGAGAATTTGTTTTTCTCACGCGCACTCGGTACCGAAGTCGTAGTCCGGATCATAGCCCACCCCAGAGACTTTTTCAAATTCAGCCTGATTCTCACGACAGTGACGGTGCTCTCCTCGGCAACAGGCTGGATGCTCGATTCGGCGATTACAGCGCTCGGGTTCACTGTTTATTCCACATACTATGTCGGCAAATCGCTGGCTTATGTCATCAGCCTGATTGGGATGTATCTGATCGCCGATGCGGTTTTGCATCGGACTGCACCCGTTTTTTATCGCGGTATCTCCAAAATTCTGCCCATCGCGGTATTCAATACCGCCGCGTTGGGCGCTCCGCTCCTGCTGACCAGGCTCCGTCCTACACTCCTGACAGGGCTGCCCGGCAGCAACTTTTTGGGTGCTCTGGTCTTTGGCGTAGCGGTCGGAATCGGTTTTATTTTTGCCCTCTTGCTTATGACGGAAGGTATACGGCAAATCGATGCGATGGATCTTCCCGACGCCTTTGACGGATTACCCGCACGCTTCATCTATATCGGTCTGCTCGCACTCGCTTTTGCGGGTGTTGCCGGCCGCCAGACGCTGTTATGATACTAATTTTCATGAAATAAATGTATAATCAATATATGACATTGATTCCCGAGAGTAAACATCTTCAAAACGTATAGGAGGTCTCGTCAATGAAGATCAAACGGTCGAAGTACATGTACAGAAAAAAGCGCCCGTGGATGACGATCGCGGTAATCGTTATCTGCGTCGCGGCACTGTTTGGGCTGGGCTGGCTGCTGTCGGCTGCGCTGCCCGGTATGTTATCTCAAAACAGTTCGCCGGTTTCCTCTTCGACGTCCGAATCTTCAGCTCCGGTATTGTCCGAAATTTCATCATTGCCTCCGGAGTCCCTCCCTGTCTCCGAAACCTCAATGCCGTCACAACCCTCCGAGCCGATATCGGCCATGAAATCTGTCTCGCCGCAGGGCGCGGCGCTCTATGATGATACGGCGCTTGCGCAATTTTGCTTAGACGCGAAAACCGCCGGAGCGGATACCGTCATCATCGACGTGAAAACCGTCGATTCTTATATGATCTACACCGACGTCGGCTTCAGCAAAACCGTCGGCGTTTCCGGAGCCGAATATGCCGCGATTGCCGCCACCGGCGGCATCGACCCGCTCTATACCGCCCGAAAGGACCTCTACAGTGCCGTCACCACCATCAAAGCGGCAGGTCTGAAAGCCGTCGCACGCATCAACTGTTTTATGGACTGCAATGCCGGACGCATTTTGAAAGGCGCGAAAACCGTCACTGCCGCCGGCACAACCTGGGTCGACGATTCTCCTTCAAAGGGCGGAAAGAGCTGGCTGAACCCCTATTCCGAAGCTGCCGGAACCTATAATCTCACAATTGCCTCCGACTGCGCGGCAGCCGGATTTGACGCTGTCATCGCGGACTTTGTGCAGTTCCCGGTCGGCCCTTCATTAAGTTTGATTAATTACGGCCCCGACGCGGTTACTATTTCCCGTTCGCAGATTCTGACGCGATTTATGCAGAACTTGGTCGACAATACCGGCATCCCGGTCTTTTTGACCGTTCGCAATTTGACCGCAGAAGGCTCGGCCGAATTCGGCGGGAGCCCGTTCGGTTATCAAATCAACGGGCTTGCCGGTTATGTCGCGGTGTTGAACGCCCCCGCATCACCGCGCAAAA
>DAOPZJ010000017.1 GCA_035353335.1 Oscillospiraceae bacterium
GTACCTCGTTCATCATCGCACACCGGCTCTCAACGATCAAAAACGCCGACCTGATCCTGATGGTTGACGACGGTAAGATCATCGAACAGGGCACACACAGGCAACTGCTGCGCCAAAAAGGCCGTTATTACGCCCTTTACAGCCGCCAGTTTGAAAACGAAGAACAGGGCAAGATTTTCGCCCGGGCTTAAAAAATTAGATATGTATAACGATATCAAAAACCGTGAGACCTTTTGCAGAATCGAACCGATCAGCAAAGGTTTGTCGGGTGATGAAAAATTCGCCGTCGAAACCAATGACAGAAAAAGCTGTTGCTTCAAATAAAAACCGAATGAATTCGATGCGGCTTGCGCGGACATCGAATTCATAAAGTTGATGCTAGGTTCGGTGCATTGGTTTAGTGGTGCTCGTCATAAAATTCGTCGTAATCTTTCAGCATTGCCTTTAAAAGCTCCGGCGTGTTCAGCCCGTAGGGGCAGCGCCCCTTGCATTGGCCGCACCCCAAACAGTTGTCAATCAAATGCATCTGCTTATAATATTCCTCGGTGATAAGGCGTTGATAAGGCGAGCGGCGTAAAAGCATATTCATTCGGGCGGCGTTGTTAATCTCGATGCCGACGGGGCAGGGCATACAATATCCGCAGCCGCGGCAAAAAGACCCCGCGAGCTCCGCACGGTCGCGGTCTATCAAAGCCCGGAGATCTTCGGTCAGTGCTAAATCCTCGCCGTCCAACCGAACCCACTCGTCCAGTTCTTCTTCACGTTGTATGCCCCAGATCGTCGCGACATTCGGATATTGCCGCATAAACGCGGCGCAGGCGCGCGCGTTGGTCAGCAGCCCGCCGGATAGCCCTTTCATTGCAATAAAACCGATGTCCAGTTCGGCGCACTGCCGTACAAGTGCTGTTTCGCTCTCGGCGGCAAGGTAGCTGAAAGGGAACTGCAGCGTCTCAAAATTTCCCGATTCAACGGCCTGTTTCGCAACCGCGAACCGGTGGTTGGTGAGCCCGATATGGCGGATGTACCCCTTCCTTTTTGCTTCCAGCGCCGCGGCAAATGCGCCGTCGGGATCGTTTGGATCGGGGATCACGCCCGGGTTATGAAACTGAAAGAGATCAATATAATCGGTTTTCAGGTGTTTCAAGCTCAGCTCGATATGTTTCGTAACCGTCTGTTTATCCGAAGCACCGCTTTTGGTTGCGATGACGATATTTTGGCGTTGTCTGCCGGCAAAAGCGTTACCGATTTTTTCTTCGCTGTCGGTGTAGCTGTTTGCGGTGTCATAAAAGTTGATGCCATAGTCGTATGCCTTGCGCAATATCTTTACCGCCTCATCCATCGGCACGCGCTGGAGCGGCAGCACGCCGAATGCGGTGCGCGTGACCATTAGTCCGGTTCTTCCCAAACGGAATTTTTCCACGATAAAAAGTCCTCTTTCTTGTTTTTACAACCGGCGTAAATACGTCAGCTAGATTTATTATAACGAAAAACTTCAACGGTTTCAATAAAAAGGAGCGAGAACGGTATGCCGAAACGTATTTACCCTTGTAAATAAAGAAAAAAGAGGTAAAAAATTATATGGAAAAAATGAATGAATTCTTTGCCGCACGCGTAGACAGTTATGAAGAACATATGCTCTCAGGCGTCGAAGGGAGCAAAGAGGCCTATATCAAGATGGCGCAGCTGCTCCCGAAGTCTTGCAAAAATCTGCTCGACCTCGGCTGCGGCACCGGCTTGGAACTGGACGAAATCTTCAAGTTATTTCCCGATCTCGATGTTATCGGAATCGACCTCACGCAGGAAATGCTCGATAAACTGATGCAAAAGCATCCCGACAAGCATCTCAATCTGATCTGCGGCAGTTATTTCGACGTCGACCTCGGCAAATCCGAATATGACTGCGCGGTCTCGTTTCAGACCCTGCATCATTTTTCGCATGAGATCAAAATCGGACTGTATCGCAAGCTCATAGATGCTCTTAAACCGGGCAGCTGCTATATCGAATGCGACTATATGGTCGAAACGCAAGAGGAAGAAGACCTGTACTATTCCGAGAACGCGCGTAAGCGAAAAGAGCAGGGCATCCCGGACGGAGAGTTTTACCATTACGATACGCCCTGCACGGTGCAAAATCAAATCGAAATGCTCCGAACCGCCGGATTTAAACATGTAGAAATGGTATTTCGCATCAGCTGCACGACCATTTTGGCCGCCGAAAATTTAATTTAGTAGTTTTTATAAACAATTGCCAATGAATAGTAAAGTGATTTTATGAAAGGAGTGAGAAGCATGATCAACATTTCCTATGCCGCGATCTGCGTCGGCTTTGTGAATGATGTGCTCCATGCAGGGTCTGTCAAGCAGACGGCGAGACCTGTATGGAGCGTAAAAACGGTGTAATTCTAAGTAATTTCGTCTTAGTCTTGCCGTCGTGTTTACCGACTCTGCATCCTTAAACCACAAAAACGATTAAGGAAGCGGGTCACATTATGACAAACACAAACACAATCAAACTCAAAGCATATAAAAAAGATTTCGATTATTCCTACACCTCCGACGCGTTTGCCACCAATGAGCTGCTAAAAACGCGTCCGGAACTTCTCGGTTGTGTCTATGTCCATTCCGAATATCGGGACACCGACGGCATCACCGCACTGTGTAAAGCCCAACAGGTTCCCTGTATTCAATCGGACAAGGCGTTTTCGAGCGTCAATCAAAAAGAAAACAGTTATATCCTCGGTGTTTTTCGCAAATACGAGAGTACTCTTTCGGACAGCGAACCCCATGTCGTACTGGTCAACTCATCCGATATGGGTAATCTGGGCACGATCATCCGAACGATTATCGGCATGAACGTGAAAAACCTCGTGGTGATCGAACCCGCCGCCGACATTTGGAACCCCAAAACGGTGCGGGCCAGCATGGGCGCGCTGTTTCATATCCGTCATGCGTCATTCAACGGTTTCGAAGAATACGCCGAGGCCTATCCGAATCACATGTTGTTTCCGTTTATGTTAGACGGAGAATTTTCCCCAGAAGAGACGCCGTCCTGCGGTCTGTTCTCACTCGTGTTCGGAAACGAAGCGACAGGATTGGACGCGAATTTCAAGCAACTCGGTCACAGCGTCAAAATCCCGTTAACCGACCGGATCGACTCGTTCAATCTAGCCTCTGCGGTCAGCATCGGCACCTACATCTTCGCCCGTAAAAACGGATTGATCTAAAGAAATTGTCATCAAATCGGCCCAAACATTCGTTCGGGCCGATTGCCTTTATTGAACCGTCAAACCTTTGCGGTGACTCTATCTTTTACTGCTTTGTTTTCATACAACCATTTCGCAGAATCGGTGAGGGTCTCAACTGCGCTTCGCGGGGAATAGCCGAGTTCGGTTTGAGCTTTGGTGATATTGTAATTGCAGTTGGAATTCAGCGTTTTGAGGGCAAATCGGGAAAACACCGGCTTTTTGCTGCGCACTTTGTAATAGAGCACACCGAGCTCGGAAAAGGCGTTCACAAACCAAAGAGGCAATTTTATCGGAATATTACGCCCGTAAAGCGGCGATAAAATCTCGAAAAGCTGAGTCACTGATACAACTTCTCCACCCAAGATATAGCCGTTTCCGAACTCAGATTTTTCAGCGATTTGTATCACTGCCTGCGCCACATCGCGGACATCGACAAAATTATAACACCCCTTAACCCGTGCCAATGTTTTGTTTGTAATAAAATCTAAAATCACTTGTCCGACATTTGAAATCTTGTAATCATACGGCCCGATCACTGCGGTAGGGTAGGCCACCGAGGCGTTTAATTTACCGTCTTTGGCAAGATCGAGAACATATTCGGTCGCCATTGCCTTGGATTTTCCGTAGATACCTTCGAGTTTTTCGGGATAAAAAGCACTGGGCTCGGTGATGGGTAAATTGGCATCGGGTTTGTAAATCGCATCCACGCTGCTTATGTAGACGAGCTTTTTTACTTGTTTTCGCACACAGATATCGGCGAGGATTTTCGTCCCTTCGAAATTGACCCGCATGACTTCTTCGGCATCCTCGTCGGTGATGGCGATCATACCCGCGCAGTGAATCACAATATCGTCTGCGGTCAGCAGCCGGTCGAGAAAATCCGGGTCGCAGAAACTGCCGACCGCGAGTTCTGCGTCGAGTCCCGCAATCGCTTCGTCGTCGTTTCGGCGCACGACTAAAATGACATCTTGATGGACGCCGCAGAGAATTCTCGCGACGTTGTTTCCGATATGTCCGGTTGCGCCGGTGACGACGAATCTGCTCATTTGAGTTCGACGACGGTCACACCGTCTTCCCCTTCTCCGTATTTTCCGAGCCGGAAGCTCCTGACATTCGGGTGATCTTTTAATAATTCATGCGTTGCACGCCGAAGCGTTCCGGTGCCTTTGCCGTGGATAATAGTAACCGTGGAAAGGTGATTGATTACCGCGTCGTCGATAAATTGTTCGACAATCGGCATGGCTTCCACTAATTCCATGTGTCGGATCATCACGCTGGTCTCGACCGAGCGGTCGGCCCGTGAGACACCCGAAAAACTTACATGTCCGTCATCTTTTCGCCTGAGCTTTTTATCAACAAGCCGGATTCGATTTTTTGCCACCTTGACCTTGCCCATGCCGATATCAACCGTGATTTTGCCTTTTCCTTCGGTGACTTCAACAACGGTACCATCCTTGTCGAAGTCGGGCAGATAAACGGCGTCGCCGACAGCAAGCGGGCGGGGCAGGGCGTAGTTTTCATCATAACGCGGTTTTTGCACCGGGTCGGCAATCTGCTCCATCTTTTTAATCTGGCTTGCGATCTCGTCTTTTGCGCGGCGGGCAAGTTCGTCGGGCTTGCTCTTATCCTCTTTACGGATAGCCTCGATCTCTTTTATCAGGCGATCATATTCAAAGCGCAGTGATTGGATGATGCGCAGTTGGTCGGCGCGTTGGCGCTCAAGCTCCTTGTCAAAATCGGCCTGCGCCTTCCTGAGTGCGCGGTCGTGGTTTTGCTTTTCGAGTTCGGCTTCGCGGCGGAGACGGCTCATCTCTTCGCTGTCGTTTTCAAGCTTTTGACGCTCGGTCTCGAGCTGTCGCATCACATTGTCGAGCTCAAGGGTCTTTTTGTCCATGACTTCTTTGGCGCGCTCGATGATTGAATCGCTGACGCCGAGTCGCGTTGAGATAGCGAATGCATTGGAGCTGCCCGGCACGCCGATCAACAATTTATAAGTCGGTTTTAAAGTCGCCACATCGAATTCGCAGCAGCCGTTGATCACGCCGGGATTGGTAATGGCATATTGTTTGAGTTCGGCGTAGTGGGTTGTCGCGACGATCTTTGCGCCTTTTTTGCGCAAGTCCTCCAAAATCGAAACAGCAAGAGCAGCGCCCTCCGCAGGGTCGGTTCCCGCGCCGAGTTCGTCGAGCAGTACCAAGCTCTTACAAGTGGCTTGTTCGAGTATTGAAACTATATTCGTCGTATGCGCGGAAAATGTGGAAAGCGACTGTTCGATGCTCTGTTCATCGCCGATATCGGCTAAAATCTTGTCAAACCAACTGATTTTGCTGTGTTCAGCCGCCGGTATCATCATTCCGCAGCCTGCCATCATACAGAAAAGTCCGACAGTTTTCAATACGACCGTTTTGCCGCCGGTGTTCGGTCCGGTGATGACCAGCGTATCAAAATCATCGCCGAGCCGCACATCGACCGGGACGACGATTTTTTTATCAATCAAAGGATGGCGTGCTTTTTTGATGTCAATGAGCCCGTCGTCGCCAAAGTCGGGCAGATAGCCGTTCATTGCAATACCGAGTTCGGATTTGGCGAAGATCACTTCCAATTTGACGGCGGCTTCGCAGCTCTGAATCAAATCATCGGCGCAGTCCCCGCAAAGACCGGAGAGTTCGGCAAGAATCCGTTCGATTTCGATCTGTTCTTTGCTTTCGAGAATCCGAACCTCGTTGTTGGCCTCGACCACCGCAGCCGGCTCGATAAAAAGGGTCGCGCCGCTTGCCGATACGCCGTGCACAAGTCCGGGAATATTCGTGCGGCACTCGGCTTTGACCGGCACCACAAACCTGCCGTCGCGCATCATGATGACTTGTTCCTGTAAGTATTTCGAATTGCCCGAGGAAGTGATCATACCGTTTAAACGGGTACGGACATTGTCTTGTGCGGTACGCATTTTTCGGCGGATATTGGCCAGTTCCGGGCTTGCTCCGTCGGAAAGGGTTTCCTCGTTGGCAACAGAGGTCTCAATCCGATCTTCAACATCTTTGTGGCTTTTCAGGGAAGAGAACAGCCGATCCAGAATGGTCTCAGTTTCGCCGCAGTTGCGCCGATAAATGATAAGAGTGCGCACTACGCGCATTGAAGCCGAAATCAACAATAGTTCGCGAATGGAAAGCGAACCGCCTGCTGAGGCGCGTTTCAATAAATCTGCGCGAAGAGACAACCCGTAAAAAGAAGGCGCTCCGAGCTTTAAAGACATCTCGTAAGCGCTGTCGGTCTGCTCTATCATCAGTTTTCCGGTCTCAAAGTCGCCGCAGGGCAACAAAGCAAGCGCCGCTTCCTTGGCTTCGGCGCTGGAACATTTTCCGGCGAGCATTCCGGTGATTTTATCGAATTCAAGAATTCGACTCTGTTTTTGTATGTTGTATATCATTGATACTCTCCTCAAACTCCAAAAGGGAGTTATAATAATCAAGCGCGGGGAGCTTCGCGTCGATGTAATATCGAATATAATATTCCGCAAGACGGGAAAAGCCCTCGGCGGCTTCACCCGTCAGTGTAAATGAAAACAGTCCTTTGGTATCATCGCCGATTGAAGCGCAAACCGCTTTTATTATCGGGGAACTGACCGCAACCGCACCAGCATGGGCAGCAGCGCATTTTTCACAGTATCCGCCGCCGTCCGCGACCGAAAATACCTTGATTTCAGAACTTTCGCAGCAGGCACAACGCTCAATTTCGGGTCTCCACCCGGCCAAAGCCGCAATTCGAAACTCCATCACGGCCTTGAGCAGCCGGATATCGCGCTTTTTGCCCGCAAGCAGGAACAACATATTTCCGAATAACGCATATAAAGAGGGGTCAACCTCACCCGAAAACACAGTCAGAATCAATTGTGCGATATACCCGGCAAGACAGTAGCTTTTTAATGACATCCGAAGTTCGAAAAATTGCTCCGTGATCTCGGCATCGTCAAGCGTATATCCCCCGGACGCGGCAAATAAGTCCATTTTTGAAAGCACAAAGGGCTCGGTTGCGGCGCAGAGTTTGTTTCGGGGATTACGTGCTCCGGCGGCATAAGCACGCAATAATTGGCCGTCCTCGCATATAATCCGAATCAAACGGTCGGACTCTCTGCGGTTTTCGGCAGTCAGAACGATTGCGCCGACGGTCCGTTTCATGAAAAGAATTTTCCTTTCTTGCCCCGAAGCTTGAAACGTATTTTCAAGTATTTAACCCTCAAAATTTAAGCCGAAGTTTTTAATCAACGCTTCATTTTCCCGCCAGTCGGGTTTGACTTTGACCCAGAGTTCTAAAGTGACAGAGACGCCGAAAAACTGTTTCAGTGTGTTCTGCGCAGATTTACGAATTTGTTTCAGCATCTGCCCGTTTTTGCCGATCAGCATGCCCTTGTGGCTTTCGCGCTCGCAATAGATATTGGCATCGGCGTCGATACCCTCGGGCGTCTCTTCAAAGCGCTCGATGACTACCGCAATACCATGCGGAACTTCCTGCTGCATGAATATCAAAATCTGCTCCCGGATGTATTCGGCGCAAATTACACGTTCCGGTTGATCGGTCAGTTCCTCGGGATCGTAAAGAAACGGGCCCGGCTTTGCTAACTTAGAAACGGCAGTGAGAATATCTTTCACCCCATAACCGGTGACGGCACTTACAGGGAGAATCTCGTTGAAAAGATACAATTTCGAAAAGACATCCATCTGAGGAATCATCAGCTCTTTTTGTTTCAAGAGGTCGATCTTATTAATCACCAGAATAGCGGGGAGCTTTTGCTTTTTCAGATTTTCGATAACTGAGATCTCGGCGGGCTTGGGCTTCTTTCCGGCTTCCACCACTAAAATCACGATATCGCTGCCCGAAGCGGCGTTTTGTATGCTCTTGACCATGTTGCGCGAGAGCGCGTCCTTGGGCAGCAGCAACCCCGGTGTATCAGTAAAGGCGATTTGGATGTTGTTATCGGTGTGAATACCTAAAATAGTTGTACGGGTCGTCTGGGGCTTTGGTGTGACAATGGCGACTTTTTGACCGAGTATGTTATTCAAAAGCGAAGATTTGCCCACATTCGGCGCTCCCGTGATGCAGGCAAAAGCAAATTTCGTTTCAGTTTGCTGTTCATTCATTTTATAATCATCCTCATAAATAGTAAAAGGTTTGCCTTTTATCTCGTCAGTCCCAGCCGTTCGAGGACTGCCTCTTCCTTTTCGCGCATCACGCGTTTATCCGCTTCGGTCATATGATCGTATCCGAACAAATGCAGCATTGCATGCACGGTTAAATAAGCGAATTCGCGCTGTGCGCTGTGGCCGAATTCCTCAGCCTGCACGAAAGCGTGATCTGCTGAAATCAAGATATCTCCGAGCATCAGACGGCCTGAAGCCGGGTTTGTGTCGAAGGTCTTTCCGTCAGACATGGGGAAGGAGAGGACGTCGGTAGAATTGTCGATGTTTCGATATTTATAGTTGACGCTTCGAATTGTCATATCGTCCATAAAGGTGAGGTTGACTTCAAACAACGCGTCATTCTTCTCAGCGGCTGCGATCGAACAGCAGCAGTCGCGTAAAAGAGCGCGCAGCGCCGCATCCGCCCGGAAAGTCGGATGGGTGTTATAAGTTGTTAAAATAACGTTTTTTCGCATGTCTGACCTTCCTTTCGCCGCTGCTATTTTTCTTCGTTTTGATATGCTTTAATGATCTCCTTGACAATCCGGTGGCGCACCACATCACTTTCATCGAATCTGGCCGAAGCGATACCGTCGATATTGCGCAGCAGCCGTATCGCCTGTAATAGTCCGCTGTTTTTGCGGTTTGCGAGGTCGATTTGCGTAATGTCGCCTGTGATGACGGCTTTTGAATTAAAACCGAGTCGGGTCAAAAACATCTTCATCTGTTCGCGGGTTGTGTTTTGGGCTTCGTCAAGGATGATAAAAGAGTCATCAAGAGTTCTGCCGCGCATATAGGCGAGAGGTGCGATCTCGATACTGCCGCGTTCAATATACTTGGCGCATGACTCGATACCCAGCATATCGTACAGCGCGTCGTTGAGAGGCCGTAAATAAGGATCGATTTTTTGTTGAAGATCGCCCGGTAAAAATCCGAGTTTCTCTCCCGCTTCGACGGCAGGGCGGGTCAGAACAATGCGTGAAACTTCATTTTTGGCAAACGCTGCGACCGCCATTGCAACAGCCAAATAGGTTTTTCCGGTGCCTGCAGGACCGACGCCCAAAACGATGGTATTGTTTTTGATCAGTTCGATATATTTTTTCTGACCGGCGGTCTTCGGGCGGACCGGTTTACCGCGCGGTGTGATGATGATGGTCTTATCGTCGGATAACTCCGTAAGCTGACCGGCTTTTCCCGCTGTCGTGACACTGATGCAATAATCGACCGTTTGATCGGTAATGGCTTGTCCTTTGGAAATCATCTTGTAAAGCGCCGAAAAGACATCGAACGCGTTGTCGACGGCTTTCTGCTCACCGGAGATTTTTAATTCTCCGCCGCGGTTGATGATGACGACGCCGAAACCCGATTGAACTGCCTGCAAATTGCGGTCCATTTCACCGCAAAGTGTCGAAACGCCTTCATAATGATCCATTGTAAAAACACGTTCGATGAAAAAAACCTCCCAACGACGTTTTCTGGGATTATTATATCATAATTCAATCATTCATACAATGGCCGAGCGGTATTATTTGCCCTTTTTGGAAATAAAATGAACGGGGTGAAACGGTATGAAAATGAGCGAAAAGACACAATCCATCACTTCTGCACTCGGAAAAGAAAGCGTCCAGATCAGCGTCTGCGGCGGGACGGTTGCTTTGATCGAGGGCTGTCTCGGCGTACTGGAATACAGCCGCGAAGCCATACGGCTTGCAACCGGAAAAAGTTCTGTCCGATTTTCGGGAGACGCTCTCAGCATCAGCAGTATGAATAAAAACTCGGTAGTGGTAATCGGAAAAATCACCAATATTGAGTTTTGCGGAGCTAAAAAATGTTGAAGTTAATTCGTTTTATCGTCGGTTATGTGGAATTCTCCGTCAAAGGGGGGTTTACCGAGAGGTTTTTGACGCTTTGTATAAATGCAGGAATAAAACTTTGGGGACTTACACAAAAAGATGATGAAATATGCGTTTGCGTACGGCGTTCATCGTTTAAAAAACTGCGCAAGCACCGTCGGATAAGCCATGTAAAAATCAAAATAATCTCCCGGCATGGTCTCTTTGAGATCTTGAGACGTTATAAACTTCGGGTAGGGCTCGCGGCAGGGGCGATTGTGTTTTTCGGATTGTTTTTTGTAATGTCACGGTTTATCTGGACCATCGAGATCAGTGGAAACAAGCTGTTCTCAAACGATGAAATACTCTATACGCTTGAACGATGCGGCATCACAACGGGAATGAAAAGAGCCGGATTTGATCCCAACACAGCAGTCAGTCACGTATATCTCGAAAACTCCGGCATTGCCTGGATCGCATTGAATATCAGGGGAACGACGCTCTATGTGGAACTGCGGGAACGCATATATCCTCCCGATATGCTGCCTCAAAATCGTCCTTGCAATGTGGTGTCAAATTTTACAGGTCAGATCATCCGAATGCGGGTATACGACGGGCTGCCGGAAGTTCATGAAGGTGACGCGGTGGTAAAAGGGCAATTACTGGTGTCAGGCGTTGTCGAAGACCGGGAAGGTAAGGTGCGGTATACCCATGCGAGAGCCAGTATCATCGGAACAGCGAGAATCGAAAAGCAGGTGACGATTAGTTATTCACAGACCCAAAAAACAATATCCGAAGACGAAAAAACGCGTTATGAATTCGGAATATTAGAATTGAAAATACCATTGTATATATCAAAACCGAATCTGACATACGAACGAAGCGAGACTGTGAAACGGCTGACCTTATTCGGAGCGGAATTTCCGATCTACATCCGAAAAATCACTTTTCACGAAGTGACCGTATGTGAATACACTCTGACCGAAGAACAGGCGCTTGCTTATGCAATGAGTGAGTTGGCATTATATGAAACCGGTGATTTGGCGGGCGCTGAAATTACCATGCGTGATATACAAAAAACCGAAACCGATCAAGGAGTGAACCTGTCGGTTATCTACACCTGCAAAATCGAAATGGCGGTTGAGCAGGAAATCAAGATTGAGTTTGAATGAGTATTTTCCAGGAGTCAATCAGTTTTTCAAGCGGCCAGGAGGCGTTTGCGGGACTGGTCGATGGAAGCCGAATGCTTTCAATTCCGGTTTTCGGATAGATTAATTTACGATACAGTTTACTTGATACAGTCCCGTTGGTGAATATTCTTTTTATCGGACAGCTTTTTAAAATCATACCGATATCGTTAGGGATAACTTTATCAATGCTGCTGTCGGACGAGCTCTCGATTTCGCACGAGGCAATTATATCCCACAGCGCAATATCGTGCGAGAGCAATAAAGACTTTTTTTCCGGGATTGTCTTCGGCGTTTCACACTCGAAAACAGCAGATATCACCCGCCAGAACCGATTTTGAGGGTGCCCGTAAAAAAAGCCCTGTTCCCGTGATTTCACCGACGGGAAGCTGCCCAGAAGCAGTATTGTTGAATTTTCACTGTATAAAGGCGGAATGGTATGAATTTGATTCAAATTGATGCCTCAGAAAGATTATTTGTATTTATTATATCACCGATGGTTTCCGAAATGAAATTTTACTTGATGTTTTTGACGGAAAATGTTATAATCCAGAAGCTCATAGTCATAAATCCTTTGATTGTGCGGTATTTGCGGAGGTGCGGTGTGGAATTCGGCCTAAAAGATAAAAAAGGCTTTCTGTGCGACATGGACGGCGTCATCTATCACGGTAATAAAATACTGGGGGGCGCATCCGAATTTGTCAAGTGGCTGTACCAAGCCGAAAAGAAATTTCTCTTTTTAACCAACAGCAGCGAACGGTCGCCGTTGGAACTGCGTCAAAAACTTCTTCGGATGGGGCTTGACGTAGGTCAGGAACATTTTTACACCTCGGCATTGGCAACCGCCAGTTTTATCGCTTCTCAGAAACCCGGCTGTACGGCATATGTCATCGGCGAAGCCGGGTTGATCAATGCGCTTTATGATCAGGGAATCACCATCAACGACATCAATCCCGATTATGTGATCGTGGGCGAGACCCGAAATTATAATTACGAAAATATCATCAGAGCCGTGCGATGCATTCAAAATGGCGCAAAATTGATCGGAACCAATCCCGATCTGACCGGACCGACGGAAGGCGGAGTCGTACCGGCGACTCGCGCGCTGATAGCGCCGATCGAGCTTGCGACCGGAAAACAGGCATATTTTGTGGGGAAACCAAATCCCTTGATGATGCGGACCGGTTTAAAACTGCTTGGCTGCGGAAACGAGGAAACTGTGATCATCGGAGACAGGATGGACACCGATATAATCGCAGGGATCGAATCAGAAATTGATACCGTGCTCGTGATGTCCGGCGTCGCTCAGCCGGATACCATTCAATCATTTGCCTACAGACCGAAATATATCTTTGAAAACGTAGGAGGAATTATTAATGCCGCGTGTGCCGATTGACCCCAAAACCCTGAAACCGATTATGCCCAAAACCAAAAAGAACCGAATCGGTTGGATAATTGCAGGCAGTGTTGTTTTATTAATACTGGTCATTGCCGCAATCAGCTATATCACTTTTGCAAATCGAATTCAAACCTACGATTTATATTTGAAATCTCCTGATTATTGTCAGCAGATTGCTGATGCGTTTGCTTCAAAAGCTGATTCGGCAGATGCCGTACAAATTGCGGCATACACCAATACCGCTTCTTACACCTACGGAACCGGGCATCAGGTAGACATCATGCTCCCCGGCGGAACAAAGGATGACGTCACGAGTTATAACAATTATAAAGATTTCTTTGATGCTAAAACAGCGTCACAAATCAATAAAACCTTCAGAACCTCAATCGCACAGATTATTTTATTTCAGCGTGATACAGCCAATAATCTTTATACTGTCAATTTTATTGAAGAGACGAATAAAATCGGATACAATATGATTCTTGTTTATGTGAGCCGGCCGTTGGGAGATCTTCAGGCAGCAAGAGATTATTTCGGGAATAAGGGCAAAAAGGTCTTTCAAATGATGTCCGATAACTGGTATTACGTACAAGATCTCGGAATTTCATGACTTTTCGCATGAGTTGATAATCAACAGAGAGATCGCGGAGAAAAAACAAACGCGATCTCTTTGCATATGAAAACCTAAACAGATTCACCTTAACCTTAAGAAGGATGGCAAAAAATGAATTATTCGCATATTGTATGGGACTTCAACGGCACAATTTTAGACGATCTTTGGGCCGGAATTATGAGTGAAAACATTCTTTTGCGCCGCCGCGGAATGCCGGAACTCAAAACGGTGCAGCAATATTATAACGTCTTCTGTTTCCCGATCAAAGCGTATTATGAAAAGCTCGGTTATGATTTTTCCAAAGAACGTTACGAAGATGTTGCCGAAGAGTGGATGAAAGAATACGAATATTTTAGTGGTTTTTCCTCCCTTAAAAACGGCGTCCTGGAAGCAGTCGGGCATTTCAAAGAACTCGGAGTGCCTCAATCCATTATTTCAATGAGCGAAGTGGAAATTATGAAGCGACAGATTTTTTCGTTTGGAATGACGGATTGCTTCGATGAGATTCTCGGCCTTGACAATAATCTGGCGCACAGCAAGCTTGAGCTCGCTCGCGAGTGGAAAGAACGCGTTAAGCCGCGAAAAGTCCTGATGTTGGGAGATACGACCCATGACATTGAAACCGCAAAGGTGCTCGGCGCCGACTGTATCCTGATTGCAGGAGGTCATCAGTCAAAAGAATGTCTTTTGCAATGCGGCGTACCTGTATTCGATTCTGCATCCGAATTGATTCAATATCTTTAATAATATAATCATACAATATAAAAAGCAACCCGAGTGAAATGATTTAGGGTCACTTCACAGACAGCTGCTTTTTCTGTATAATCAGTGTATAGTTTATTATAAGTTCCGTATTATATAATCCGAAAACTCGGCGCAGGTGGCGCCGGTGTCACGGCCTGTGATATTTATCTTTTTGTCGGTAAACATACAAAAATCTAAAGCTTTTTCAAGACGATCCGCTTCGGCTTGATAACCGATGTGGGACAGCAGCATGACCGTCGCGCGCAGCATGGAGCAGGGGTCGGCGTATTGTGCGCGTCCCTCATCGACCATACGGGGCGCTGAGCCGTGAATGGCTTCGAACATCGCATATTGCTTCCCGATATTCGCGCTGCCCGCGGTGCCGACGCCGCCCTGAAATTCGGCGGCCTCGTCGGTGATAATGTCGCCGTAGAGGTTAGGCAGAATAAAGACCTTAAAATCGGTGCGGCGTTTTTCATCTACTAGTTTTGCGGTCATGATATCGATGTACCAGTCGGTCACGCGGATATCGGGATATTCTTTCGCCATCTCCTGACACAGCCGTAAAAACTTGCCGTCAGTTGCCTTGATAACATTGGCCTTAGTGACGATAGCGACATGATCCAGATGATTGTTTTTTGCATATTCGAACGCGAGGCGGGCAATTCGCTGCGTACCCTGCGTGGTGGTCACGGTAAAATCAACGGCAAGATCGTCGCTGACATTGACACCGCTGGAACCGAGAACATACGAGCCCTCTGTATTTTCACGGAAAAAGGTCCAGTTAATGCCTTTATCGGGCACTTTGACCGGGCGGACGTTTGCAAATAAATCGAGTTCCTTACGCATGGCAACGTTCGCGCTCTCGATATTCGGCCACGGGTCTCCGGCTCTGGGGGTTGTTGTCGGGCCTTTTAAAAGGACATGGCATTTCTTCAGTTCTGCCATCACATCATCAGGAATAGCCTTGTTGACCTTGATGCGGTTTTCGATGGTCAAGCCCTCGATGGTTCTGATCTCGACTTTACCGGCCGCTACTGCCGGCGCCAGCAACTTACGGAGAACTTTTTCGGATTCGGCGGAAATGGTCGGGCCGATCCCGTCGCCTCCGCAGACCCCGATAATGATTTTATCAAGCTTGGAATACTCGATAAAACCTTGATCGGACTTCATTTGCTCGACTCTTGCGAGTTGCTTTACAAGAAGCTGTTCAAACTTGGCGCAGGCGTCTGTGATGGGCATTGTAAATATCCTCCGGACTTTGTTTTATTTTTTTACCGTGCTTTTTGACAAAAGAAGCAAATAGATTGTGCCGTCAGTTTCAACCATTTCGTTAAAAGTAAGAGTAATTTCAGCCGAATTTTTCAAATCAGTCGTGACGGTATTTCCGGTGACCGCACTTCGGATTGTTTTTAAAGTAGAATTATAAGCATCCTCTGTTGTAAAGATATCTCGATAAACATTGAATACGGCAGTGTATTTTCCGCTTGCGTCAGCAGAGAGGGATTCCAGCCGATAATAATAGGAATAACTCGGAAGCACGAAGTCAACATATAGAATGTTGTTGCCGCTGTTATAAATGAATCCCGTGATATCACTTGTAAAATTGATCTGAACTCCGAGATTTTTCTGTAAACTGTATTGAATTTCATGAAAATCAAAAAGATACATCGAGGCAGCAGAAGTTTGGGGATGACTTAAAGGTGTTGTTACACCCACAGCATAACTGATTAATTCATTTGCTCTCAATTTAGCCGGGCTTTCAAAATCAATTAACGGCAGAGTCGCCGAATGAAAGCGCGAAAGGATATCAAAATATTTTTCTCTCAGCGCAGTATCTACGGTAAACACAGACGCGGCTGAAGCTGCCGTCGGTTTGCCGGTTATCTCGTTTGAATTAATCATGGGAGCCAGTACTTTGTCTTCGGTTGCAGATGATGTTCCGGAAACTGTACTGACGGCTGATGAGCTTGCTTCGGAAGAATTCGGGGTACTTTTTTCTGAAGGTTTGCAGCCGATTAAAGCACTTGCAGAAACAATAAGCACCAAGACCGCACAAATAGTTTTTTTCAGCATAGGTTTACCTCCTGACTTTGGATGTATGATTGAGAAGCCCGCCGTCGACGAGAAGTTCTATATCACGTTCGGTAAATGACGGCTTTAATTCAATTTTTATATCGCTGCCTTCAACAGTCATGGTAATCGGTTTTTTTGCGATCAGTTCCTCTTTTAGATTTGGCATTGAGAGTATGCTGCCTTGCGATATTTTATCATAATCGTTCGGATTAGTGAACTCTAAAGGGAGAATTCCGCTGTTGATGAGATTGTCGCGGTGCATACGGGCAAAGGTTTTGGCGATAACAGCTTTGACGCCAAGATAGAGCGGCACAAGCGCCGCGTGCTCTCTTGACGAGCCTTGCCCGTAATTTTGTCCGCCGACGATGATGCTGTTTCCATACTCCGTCGCCCGTTTTGGAAATTCGGGATCGATTTGAGAAAAACAAAACTCCGACAACTTCGGAATATTGGAGCGGAACGGGAGAATTTTTGAACCGGCGGGCATGATATGATCGGTCGTAATATTATCCCTGACTTTCAAAGCGACAGCGGCTTTCAAAGCATTCGTAATCGGAGCGGATGTCGGCAGCGTTTTGATATTGGGGCCTTTGACGGTCGAAAGCGATGCAGCGTCTTTTTCGCTTTCGGGTTCTTCGATCATGTTGTCATCGGCGAGAAATCGTTCGGGTATTGAGATATCCGGATCAAATTGTAACTCAGTAGGATCGGATAAAACGCCTTCAAGAGCAGAATATGCGGCGGTCTCGGGACTAACCAAATAAATTCGGGCGTCTTTGGTTCCGCTGCGCCCCTCAAAGTTACGATTAAAGGTGCGCAGAGAGACGCCGCCGGAACTCGGGGATTGGCCCATCCCGATACAAGGTCCGCATGCAGATTCCAGAATACGGGCGCCCGAGGCGATCATATCGGCTAACGCTCCGTTTTGTGCAAGCATCGTAAGAACTTGTTTCGAGCCCGGCGCAATGCCGAGTGAAACCGTCGGGCAGACCGTTTTTCCTTTAAGAATCTTTGCAACAGTCATCATATCGGTATAAGAGGAATTCGTGCAGGAGCCGATCAAAACTTGGTCGATTTTAATCTTACCGATTTTTTTAACAGTTTCAACATTGTCGGGGCTGTGCGGTCTTGCTGCCGAAGGCATGACAGAAGAGAGGTCGATTGAAAGGGTTTCGTCATAAACGGCGTCCGAATCAGCAGAAAGCCGAATCCAATCCTTTTCGCGGTTTTGAGCTTTTAAAAATGCACAGGTGACTTCATCGGAGGGGAAAATCGATGTTGTTGCACCGAGCTCAGCGCCCATATTGGTAATGGTTGCACGCTGCGGAACCGAGAGTGTTTTGACACCTTCGCCGCTGTATTCAATGATCTTTCCGACGCCGCCTTTGACGGTCATTATGCGTAATATCTCAAGAATGACGTCCTTCGCGCTGACAAAGGGGCGAAGTCTACCCTTTAAAATAACGTTGACGAATTTGGGAACTACGATTGTATAGGCGCCGCCGCCCATGGCGACCGCGACATCCATGCCTCCCGCACCCATTGCGAGCATCCCAAGACCTCCGCCGGTGGGTGTGTGACTGTCCGAGCCAAGCAGAGTTTTTCCCGGAATGCCGAAGCGCTCCAAATGAACCTGATGACATATACCGTTTCCCGGTCTGGAATAAAGCAACCCGAATTTTTTGGCTGCACTGCGGATAAAAACGTGATCGTCGGCATTTTCGAATCCGGTTTGGAGGGTATTGTGATCAATATATGCGACTGAGAGTTCGGTCTTTACACGGTTTAGTCCCATGGCTTCGAATTCAAGATAAGCCATGGTACCGGTAGCGTCCTGTGTCAAGGTCTGGTCAATGCAAATACCGACACGGTTACCGGCCTTCATCTCCCCTTCAGAAAGATGGTTCAAGATGATTTTTTGCGCTATGGTATAACCCAAGAAAAACACTCCAAACGCGATAAAATACTTAAAAAGTATAACTGCGCGACTCCGTTTTGTCAATACGCGAAAGCGTGATTACAGCATAGCGCCGCCATGTGACAGAATCATGAAAAAATGATGTAATAATTGGGACCGATAAGGCTAAACAGACCATAAAATTAAAATAATATCTTCACAAAAACAACGCAAAGTGATATTATTATTTTAATAGTATTTTCGAAGGAGGAATTGTCATGAGCAATATTAACATTTTGATTGCAGACGACGAAGTACGTATTAGAAAACTACTCGCGGATTTTCTGCGAAAAGACGGATATATGGTTGTTGAGGCTAACGATGGGGAAGAGGCGCTTGAAAAATTCTCTTCGAATAAAATACATTTGATCATTTTGGATGTTATGATGCCGAAAATGGATGGTTGGGAGGCACTCACGCAGATTCGTAAAATATCGAGTGTTCCGGTCATCATGCTTACCGCTAAAACCGAAGAATATTATCAGCTCAACAGCTTCAGACTTGGTGTTGACGATTATGTTCCGAAGCCTTTTTCGCCCGGCGTTTTAATGGCAAGAGTAACGGCTTTACTGCGCCGGAGCGGTGCCATCAATAATTCGAAAAAAGTCTTCGGAACTTTGGTTATTGATGACGCAGCCCGAAAAGTCACATTAGATAATGAGGCAATTGACCTTACGCCCAAAGAATACGACATGTTGAATTTTTTAGCTTCAAATTCAGGCATTGCGCTGTCAAGAGAACAAATTCTCAATTCTGTTTGGAGTTTTGATTATTTCGGCGATCTGCGCACTGTTGATACCCATATCAAACAGCTTCGTTCCAAACTGGGTTCTTACGCCGATAAAATCTGCACCGTTAGAGGAATCGGTTATCGATTTGAGGTCGATAAGGATGCTTAAAAGCATACGAGCAAAACTCTACTTGCTTTTCATAGCGATGGTGTCATTGCTTGTTCTTTTGACGCTGTTGCTGAATACCGTACTTTTACCGAAATATTTTCAATCAAAACGCGAAAATGTTTTACGCGAAAGTTATATAGACACAATATTGGCTATTAATGACTATTCGATATCTGCAAAAATGCAATTAAGCGCATTAGAGAGTAAAAACGGCGTTCGGATATACATCACAGACCCTTACAGCAATGTCATTTACGGCAACAGGGATTCCTTCCTTTATACAAATATATATAATCCGGAAGATTTAATCTCTAAAAAAGATGCTTTCAATAATAAACAAAAGATTCAGGGTATAGATACCGATAATGCGCAGATATACATTTACAATGATAATAACAGTAAATTAAAACATTTGATTTTATTCGGCGTTTTTGATTATAGGTATGGCTTTTATATAGTGTCTATTGACACTACTGTGGAAGCGATCAACGAAAGCGTACAAATTTCTAACAACTTTTTAATATACAGCACATTTTTTACGATGTTCATCGCCGGGATTGCTTTTTACTTTTTGTCGAGCAAATTCGTCAAACCGATTCAGGAAATCAACGCGGTCGCCAAGAAGATCACGATTCTCGATTTTTCGGAAAAACTCAGACATAAATCAAAAGATGAAATAGGGCAGCTTGCATTGAGTATCAATCAACTGTCCTCTCAGCTTGAAGCGACGATTACAAATCTCCAGACAGCGAATATGCAGTTGAAACTCGATCTTATAAATAGGGATAAGACCGATCAGATGCGCAAAGAATTTATCTCCAATGTATCTCACGAATTAAAAACCCCCATCGCATTGATATTGGGTTATGCGGAGGGCTTAAAAATCGGCATCAATGAGGGCGAACGGGATTTTTACTGCGAAGTCATAGAGGACGAGGCCAACAATATGAGTAAACTGGTCTCCCGTCTGTTATATGTCTCACAATTGGAATCCGAGGCCATGAAGCCGGACATGTCTCGGTTCGAAATCAATGCACTTATCAATACGATTCTTGATACTTTAAAAATTCAATTCGAAGAAAAAAACATTAAACCTGTAGCGGAATATTCTTTCAACGGTGAAATATGTGCTGACATCGACCAAATCCGGCAGGTCATCACAAATTATTTAACCAACGCCATTCATCATTGTGGCGGTGAATTGAAAGTGTGCATCAAAACCGAGCACACCGAAGCCGGCAGATTAAAAGTGAGCGTTTTTAATACCGGCGAACATATCCCCGAGGAGTCACTGCCACATGTCTGGGAGAGCTTTTATAAAGTGGATAAAGCCAGGACCAGGGAATACGGCGGTACCGGGCTTGGCCTATATATCGTCAGTCAAATTATTACTAATCACAACGGAAAATTTGGCGTTGAGAATGTAGATGACGGCGTCTTGTTCTGGTTCGAACTTGAAATCTAATGTACAAAAAATTGCGGCCGGCGAATACCCGGCCGCATTTTATTGTTTCCAAAGAATCGGTTGAATTTGTTTTCCTGCCAATGCCAATTCAAGCGACGGAATCAGCATGGAAAAGACTGCAACCACAGAACGTGGCTTATTATCGGGGTTATCCTGTGAGATCGGGATAAAAAAGACGTTTCTTGTATTCAACAATGCTCCGATATTCTTCGCGGTCCCAGACAACGCATCGTTGGTGGAAATACCGATCAACAAGGGCCGCTCGTTACGAAGATGCGATTTTGCCGCATGTGTGACAGGCGTATCGGTGATGCCGAGAGATATTTTTGTCGTTGTATTACCGGAACAGGGCAAAATCACCAAAATATCCAGCAGTTTTTTCGGCCCTATCGGCTCTGCGTCGTTAATGCTGCAGATAATCGGTTTGCCGCATATTTCTTCAATCTTTTTGCGAAAATCCTCCGCTTTACCGAATCTGGTGTCTATAGAAGCGGCGTTGAATGACATAATAGGGACAACCATGCGGCATTTTTCCTTTAATTCGGCAAGACATTTCAACGATTCTGCTAATGTACAAAAAGAACCCGTCATAGCATATCCGACGACGGCATCCGAAAGGTTCATTTTCTCACCTCTCTTTTTTCAACAATTCAAGAATGGTTTGGTAGAGATAATTCGCTGCCGAGATTGGAGCAGTCTTGCCGGGTAGAGAGAGTGCCCAGATCGTTTTTCGCCCGAGTTGTGCCGCTGCTGCAAAGTCGATGCCTCCGGGTTTTGAAGCCAGGTCAACAAACAGACAATCGGGTTTTGAAGCCGTTATGATTTCTTCGGTCAAAATAACTGCCGGAACGGTATTAATCACAGCGTCCATATTCCTGATTTCAAGCGGTAAGCTTTCGTATTTAACAGGTACAATTCCATGAACTTCCATCCACGCAAAGTCGGATTCTTTTCTTGCGGAAGCGAAAACGCGCGCTCCGAAGTATTTCAAATATTGCGCAAGGGTCTTTCCGATTTTTCCGTATCCGGTAATCAGGATATTACATCCGCTGATCGTCTTTTTCAATTCGGAAATCAAAACACCGATGCAGCCCTCGACGGTCGGAAGGACAGTCAGGATTTCAAGGCGTTCCGAAGCATAATAATCAATTGCTTTTAGCCCAATAACTTCGCATTTTTCCGTGAACCATTGTGGGAGCATGCCGCCTAAAATCAGTTGCTTTTTATGTAACTTGAGCAGCAGCTCATACAAAGTCGGTATCTGTGAAATATCCGCGCCGATGCGCCTCAGGTACGATTCCGAGACATTGATGTGCGAACCGTTGCTGACCGCCGGAAGCGGCAAAACAAGCACATCACAGTCGGTGATCGTTGAAAAAAAGTCAGCGTCGGAATCATTATGGAAAACACCTGTTGCATCATAAGCATCGGTCTTAAATTTATCGGTCAACAATTCAAAACGTTTATCGCCTCCGATTACGGCGATTTTTAATTTCATATTCATCGCATCTTCCTCCCTAATAATGACCGCTCTTTCGATAAGATCAAATTTGATACCACATAGTATGAACATATGCAAAACCGTGTGATTGAAATAGACAGCGCAAAAGTGTATAATTTTTTTATAGGAGGTGAGGTCATGATCGAGATCGGAAAACAGGCGCTGACGGCTCTGACATTGCTCAAACAAGCAGGTTATCCGTCGTATATTGTCGGCGGCTGCCTGCGCGACTTGCTACTCGGTAAAAAAGCTCAGGATTATGATCTTGCCACCCCTGCGACACCGCAGCAGACGCTTGTGGTTTTTAATGGGTTTTCCTGTTTTCGGCAGGGTGAAAAATTCGGCACGATCGGCGTTTTGATCGGCGGAGAGAAATTTGAGATCACGACTTATCGCAGCGATATCGGTTATACCGACGGCCGCCATCCCGATCTGGTCGTGTTTACCGGTAATATCCTCGATGACCTCTCCCGGCGTGATTTCACGATTAACAGCGTCGCCTGCGGAATTGACGGTGAATTAATCGACCCATACGGCGGATTGGCAGACATTAAAAATAAAATACTTAAAGCAACCGGAGATGCGAAAATTCGTTTTAATGAAGACGCACTTCGTATCCTACGGCTGTTCCGGTTTTCAGCTCAGCTTGGTTTTGAGATTGAAGACAACACTCTCGGAGCAGCAGTTCAATATAAAACCAAGCTTTTGTCAATTTCAAAAGAACGGATCGGGACGGAATTTCTTCGGCTGCTCTCCTGCGATTGTGCATATCCGTTGAAACTGATGTCCGAAGAAGGTATCCTTGAAATCATCGGTATCAATCAAGTCAGAGAGACAAAGCAGATACAAGCTTGTCCGAACGATTCGATTCTGCGGCTTGCAGCATTGATATATCTCTCTCAATCTGATCCCAAAAGGGTCTTTGCGGCCTTAAAACTCTCCAACGTTCAAAAGGAACTTTGCAATACTTTTTTAAATGAATTGTCAAGAACGACTTATCAAAGCAAGACGGAATTCAAACACAATTTTATATCGCTGGCACCGGAACAATGGAAAACGCTTTTACTTGCCGAAGCAGTGCTCGGGCAGGATATCGGCGCGGTATGGGATTATGTTGATCAAATTGAATTTGGCAAAGAACCCTATCAATTATCCCAGTTGGCGTTAAACGGAAATGACTTACGCCGGATGGGTTACGAGGGTAAAGAGATCGGAAGAGCACTTAAAAAAACCCTCGATTATGTTTTGGAACATCCTCGTGAAAATACAAAAGAAAAGCTTTTGAACTTACTTCGAAAGTAAGGCTCCTGTAAAAAATTTTTACCTCGTCACGTTATCAGAGCGAAATTCGTCAGACCATAACTGAAAAATATCGGGCTAAAAAAGCAAAAGCGCCGGCGGTACGCCGGCGCTTTATATCTATTCTTGAATATGTTTACTTCGTCCCGAAGATCCTGTCACCCGCGTCTCCGAGTCCGGGTACGATGTAGCCGATATCGTTGAGTTTTTCATCTACGCACCCGCAATAAATCTGGACATCAGGGTGCGAAGTTGCAAGGCGTTTGATGCCTTCAGGCGCGGCGATGATCGACATAAATTTGATTTGAGTGCAGCCGCGCTGCTTAATAAAGTTTATTGCCGCTTCCGCGGAGCCGCCGGTCGCGAGCATCGGATCAAGGACGATGACAATACGGTTTTGAATATCGTCCGGCAATTTGCAGTAATATTCGTGCGGTTCAAGGGTTTCGTGGTCCCGGTAAAGGCCGATGTGGCCGATCTTTGCGGAAGGAACAAGCGCCAGGACACCGTCAACCATCCCCAGACCTGCCCGCAAAATCGGTACAAACGCCAATTTTTTACCGGAGAGAGCTTTTGCCTTCGTCTCTGCCATTGGGGTTTTGATTGTGATTTCCGTTAACGGGAGGTCGCGCAGCGCCTCGTATCCCATCAGCATTGCAATCTCGCTGATCAGCTCGCGGAACTCCTTAGAGCCGGTGTTCACCGAGCGCAGAATCCCGAGTTTATGGTGAATCAGCGGGTGATCCAATACTGTTACGTTATTAAACATTGTACACGCCTCCTATCAAATTGTCGGAATTATAACAAAAAAGCGCCATTTTGTCAATGTAAAACGAATATATAGCCAAATATTTTCAGATACGTTTATCAAGCTTTTCGGTAAGAGCAGGATATCTGTCATAAAATGTCTCTTCGTCAAGCATATTTCGGATGTCGGCAAGCAAGTGATTATAAAAACTCAGATTGTGGATTACCGCAAGGCGCATCGCAAGCATCTCTTCGGCTTTGAACAGATGGTGCAGATAGGCGCGTGAAAAGTTTTTGCAAGTGTGACATCTGCAATTTGTATCGATTGGAGCATCGTCGTTTTCATATTTGGCGTTAAACATGTTGATCACGCCTTCAGAGGAGAACAGATGTCCGTGCCTTGCGTTGCGCGAGGGCAGTACACAGTCGAACATATCAATTCCGCGTGCGACCGCGTTCAGGATATTACCCGGTGTGCCGACGCCCATCAGATAACGCGGCTTTTCAAGCGGCATATGCGGTTCGATCGTTTCGATGATGTCGTACATCATCTCGGCAGGCTCTCCGACCGCAAGCCCCCCGACAGCGAGTCCGTCAGGGTTGATATTGGCGGTCTGCTTCATATTTTCGATGCGTAAATCCTTGAAGGTTGCGCCTTGATTGATTCCGAATAACATCTGGTCGGGGTTGACCGTATCGGGCAGTTTGTTCAAGCGGGCGAGTTCGATTTTGCAGCGTTCCAGCCAGCGCACGGTCCGTTCGCTCGAGGCCTTGGCATAGTCATATTCGGCGGGGTTTGCCACACATTCATCGAACGCCATTGCGATTGTTGAACCAAGGTTGGATTGGATCTGCATACTCTCCTCGGGTCCGATAAAGATTTTACGCCCGTCGATGTGGGAGGCAAAGTGCGTGCCCTCCTCGGAAATTTTACGCAATTTTGCCAACGAAAACACCTGAAAACCGCCGCTGTCGGTCAGAATCGGGTGCTGCCATCGGGTGAATCCTTGCAGCCCGCCCGCATTTTTTACAATTTCGTCTCCGGGGCGGAGATGCAGGTGATAAGTGTTGCACAGCATCACCTGGCAGCCGATTTGTTCAAGGTCAAACGCGTCCAGCCCGCCTTTGATTGCCGCCGCCGTGGCGACGTTCATAAAACAGGGTGTTTCAAAGCTGCCGTGCACGGTCTCAAAGTGACCTCTGCGGGCACTGCCGACGGTTTTTATAACCTTGAACTCATTCTTCATGCCGCATTCTCTCCCTATATGAATAAACAAGCGTCGCCGAATGAATAAAAACGGTATTCTTCCTCAATGGCGTGTTGATAGGCTTTCAACGTGTTCTCTCTGCCCGCAAACGCCGAAACCAACATAATCAGCGTGCTCTCCGGCAGATGAAAATTTGTAATCAACCCGTCGATGACGCCGAATTGATATGGCGGGTAAATGAAAATATCTGTAAAGCCGATGTCATTTATAATTTTGCCGTATTTCCGATACACCGATTCCAGTGTTCTGCAGCTTGTAGTTCCGACCGAGATCACTCGTCCTCCGGACTGTTTGGTGCGGTTTATCGTCTCTGCCGCTTGTTCGGGCAGCACATAATATTCCGTGTGCATCAAATGTTTCGTAATGTCGTCTTCCTTTACGGGACGAAACGTACCGACACCGACATGCAAGGTAAGATATGCGATCGAAACGCCTTTATCTTCAAGCGATTTTAAAAGTTCGGGCGTAAAATGAAGCCCCGCAGTAGGTGCGGCTACCGAACCGGGTTCTCGGCTGTAAACAGTTTGATAACGGTCGGGATGATTTAAATGCTCGTGAATATAATGGGGCAGGGGCATTTCGCCGATCTTGGCGAGCAACTCCATAAAGTTGCCGGCGTAGAATAGTTTTACCAAACGATTACCATTATCCAACACTTCCAAAACAGTTGCGCGCAGTTCATCGTCCCCGAAAATGAATTCCGCACCGGGTATCGCTTTTTTGCCGGGTTTGGTCAATACCTCCCATGTATCATTTCCTCGATCACGAAGAAGCAAAAATTCGATTTTACCTCCGCCTGTGGCGGTTTTTCCATAAATTCTCGCAGGCAGTACTTTGGTGTCATTTAACACCAGACAATCGCCTTTATTTATAAATTCGCCGATTTCATAAAATCGCCGATCTTGGTATTCTCCCGTGTTTTTATCGACGACAAGAAGCCGGGAAGCTGAACGGTCAGCGATGGGGGTCTGTGCGATTCGCTCAGGCGGGAGATCATACCAGAAGTCATGTTTGTGCATTTTAAGCCCCGTTTTCCGTTTGACATTGATGCGTTTAGATGATAAAATACTGTCAATCAAAATATCGGCCGCATATACTTATTTTGCGGCGCTTTGATTATACAATACAAAAAAGAAAAACACAATCGGCAGAGGAACCGAGATGAAAGTTTGAAAAATAGATTTTTCAAACTAAATATACAGAAGGATGGTCTTGAATATGAAAACCTATCGAGTGGGCATTTTGGGATGCACGGGCATGGTCGGACAGCGCTTTTGCTGCTTGCTGGCAAAACACCCTTGGTTTAAAATCACTGCGATAGCAGCCAGCCCCCGTTCCGCCGGTAAAAAATACGCTGCGGCGGTCGGCGAACGTTGGGCGATGCCCTGCGAAATCCCCACAGAAGTCGAGGATATGACTGTGCTTGACGCATCAGATATCAAGACCGTTACATCGATGGTCGATTTCGTGTTCTGCGCCGTCGATATGAAAAAAGATGAGATCAAAGCGCTCGAGGAGGCCTATGCCAAAGCTGAGTGTCCGGTGATTTCGAACAATTCAATCAATCGCACCGTCGGAGATATTCCGATGATTATTCCGGAACTCAACCCTCACCATGCCGATATTATCCCGATTCAACGCAAACGCCTTGGCACCAAAAAAGGTTTTATTGCGGTGAAATCCAATTGTTCGATCCAAAGCTATATCCCCGCTTTGATGCCGCTCGATCCCGTCTACGGGCTCAAAGATGTGTTGGTTTGCACCTATCAGGCAATTTCCGGCGCGGGCAAGACCTTTGACTCCTTCCCCGAGATGGTCGACAACGTGATTCCGTATATCGGCGGCGGCGAAGAAGAGAAGAGCGAGGTCGAACCGCTCAAAATTATGGGTAAAATCATCGACGGTAAAATCGTACCCTCTTCAAACGTCAACATCACCGCGCAATGCATCCGCGTACCGGTCACCGATGGTCATTTAGCGGCGGTATTTGCACGTTTTGAAAAGAAACCAGACCTCGATCAGATTAAAAAGATTTGGTACGAATTCACCGCAGAACCGCAAAAACTCCATCTTCCGTCGGCTCCGAAACAGTTTTTGCACTATTTCGAAGAACAGGATTATCCCCAGATCAAACTGCACCGCGATCTCGAAAACGGCATGGCGGTTTCAATCGGCCGTCTGCGCGAGGATTCTCAGTACGATATCAAATTTATCGGTCTTTCCCATAATACCCTGCGCGGGGCAGCGGGCGGCGGCGTCCTGTGCGCCGAACTGCTCTGCGAAAAAGGATATATCTGAGCAAAGCATTGGGGCGATCCTGTGTGATCGCCCATAAATCTACATAGGAGTGATCTTATGAAAAAGCTGATTTTCAAAGGCGCGGGCGTCGCCATTGTCACACCGTTTAAACCAGACGGCAGTATCAATTTTGATGTCTTTTCAAAACTGATTGAATTTCAAATCGCAAACGAAACCGATGCAATTATCGTATGCGGCACAACCGGTGAGTCGGCAACCATGACAAATGACGAACAGGCGCGGTGCATAGAATTCGTTGTCAAAAAAGTGAACGGGCGGGTACCGGTCATCGGCGGTGCAGGCACCAACAACACCGCACATGCACTGGAGCTGGTAAAAACCGCAGCCGGATTAGGCGTTAATGGTATTTTAAGCGTGACGCCGTATTATAATAAAACTACGCAGGAAGGGCTTTATCGCCATTTCACCGCGATTGCGGACGCCGCGGGTGATGTTCCGGTCATTGTTTATAATGTGCCGGCCAGAACCGGGCTGAACATCATGCCCGAGACCTATGCCCGCCTCGCCAAGCACCCGAACATCAACTCGATCAAAGAGGCTAACGGCAATTTACCTGCAACGATAAAGACCCTCGATTTATGCGGTGACGAAGTCTATATCTACAGCGGCGAAGATACCGTGATTATCCCGATGCTCTCAATCGGCTGCATGGGCGTTATCTCGGTGCTTTCCAACATCTGCCCAAAAGAGACGCACGACATGTGCTCACTATGGTTTGCGGGCAAAGTCGAGGAATCTGCAAAACTGCAAATCAAATACAGCGACCTTGTCGCGGCGTTATTTTGCGAGGTCAGTCCAATTCCTGTCAAAACAGCGCTTAAACTCATGGGCTATGAGGTCGGAGATTGCCGGCTTCCGTTATGTGAGATCGGCGAGAGCGCGAAAAAACAACTTGTCGCATCAATGCAAAAGTTCGGCCTGATCGGCTGAACGTAGTTGTCAATATCAGTGCCTTTTAATAAAGTCGAATGCAGCCTGAGTTGGAAATTGTGATATAATATTCATTCTTGTCCGGATTGCGTTATTCGTATCCAGATTCGAAAGGACGTAAATGAACAATGACGGGAATACTCATCAGCGGTGTCAACGGAAGAATGGGGTCAATGGTTGCGGAAGTTGTCTCTTCCCGCAAGGACTGCTTTGTCTGCGCGGGAATGGATATCAATACTGCCAAAAAACAGGATTTTATGGTTTTTGCACCGGGGAAATATGAGGGCGAAGCCGATGTCATCATCGACGCTTCTTTTGTCGATGGCACACCGGCACTGCTGGAATATGCAATCCGCCGCAATTTGCCGTTAGTCATCATGACAACGGGTCATAACGATGCACAGATGGCATTAATCAATGAAGCTGCAGCAAAAATCCCGATATTTAAAAGCGGTAATATGTCGGTTGGGATTAACATCCTTTCCACACTTGTCAAAAAGACCGCAGAAATAATCGGAGAGACCTTTGACATAGAAATCGTTGAAGCACACCATAATAAGAAGGTTGATGCGCCGAGCGGAACCGCGCTGATGCTTGCAAAATCCGCAAGTGAAGGCCTGAAGGAGATGCCGGTTTACACTTATGACCGGCATCTGCAGAAAAAAGCCAGAGACCACGAGGAGATCGGCATTCACAGCATCCGCGGCGGTACGATTATCGGCGACCATTCGGTAATTTTCGCCGGAGAAGATGAAGTTTTGACACTTTCCCACAGCGCCGGCAGCAGAAAAATGTTTGCTGCGGGCGCAGTCAATGCCGCGTTGTTTTTGGTTCAACAAAAACCCGGTCTGTATGATATGAACAATTTAATCGGAGGACTTTTATAAATATGAAAATGAGCTTGCATTTGATAATGAAAAAGGTTTTTATTTTTGTTGTTTTATTTGCTGTAGTCATATTATCCGGCTGCTCAAAAGTTTCGGTTTCGAAGGTTTCGGAGGCATCAAAAGCCTCGGCGGTATCTAATAACAGTAGAGTTTCCTCAGTGAGATCGACGCTAAGTTCTCCTTCAAGCGGTGTTTCTCTTACCAATGAAAACTCATTTGAAGTCAACTTGATGACGACTACCGACTGGCAGGCGTTTGAGGATGCCGGCAGTTCCGGAAAAAAAGCCTTTGCATTATCTTTTCCTGATAACTGGATCCGCGATGCCGAGGGCGCTTCCACTTTCCATGATAAAAACACCGGCATCAAAGTTTTCGAAGCTGTGGCGGTGGTAAAACTATCTGCAGGATTTGATTTCACCGGTAGCTTTTTAAAGAAGAACTTCGAAGACTCGTTAGCCGGTACTTCGGTGATCGGTGAAATTAAGATTGGGAAATTGGCAACGTCAAATGGTGAAAAGACTTACGCGATGGTCATCCAAAGCGTTGTTCCGGAGGGCGGGGGAGAAATCCGAATTGATCGCTGGTACCCTTATTTTTGTGTGATCGTTGACGGCGATTATGCTTACAGCATGCAGTTTTATAGTTTGGCCGATCCGACTTCGGGCAGTAACGGTTCTGCGTTATTCCTTGATATTTTGAAAACATATAAGGGTATTTCTTAAAAAAGTTGCACAGATAAATTTTTACAAATTATGCACATTTCATAAAATTCATCCCAAAAAAGCCCATAAATGCTGAAAATTTACAATAATAAACAGATCGGCTTAATGCACCTGTTGACAAGGTGAGAGCTTTGTGATACTATTTTCGCATGCCACTGATCGAATGCGAATGTGTTCCCTTGGTGTGTTTCACACGGGTGTCAATGCTGTTGTATCCGCAGGGCAAATTATTTAAAGCGAGGAAAATCCATGTACGAAGACAAAACTCTTATTTGCAAAGATTGCGGCGCTGAGTTCGTGTTTACAGCTGGTGAACAGGAATTCTATGCTACCAAAGGCTTTGTAAACGAACCGCAGAGATGCAAGTCCTGCCGTGACAACCGCAAGAATGCCGCCAGAGGTGAGCGCGAGATGTATGATTGCACCTGCGCAGAGTGTGGCGCTACGTGCAAAGTTCCGTTCAAGCCGCGTGACGACCGTCCCGTGTATTGCAGCGATTGCTTTGCCAAGAGAAAGGCCTAATCGCCTAAAATGCATTTAAAGGCCCTGCCGAAAAGCAGGGCCTTTGCGTTTTTAACGATGCTGATTCCTCCGTTGAAAACGGTTTATTCATATCCTTTTTGGCTGTTTTTCGATTCATCCTTGATTTCTTCCCGCATGTCTCTTAAGGCAGCGCTGCGGCGTTTGTTTTTATCTTCAAGTTCATTTTTAGTCTTTTGTTCGTCGCTCTTTGCCATCATATCGCGGGCTGCTTCCATATTGCTCAGTGTGCTCGTAATGGCTTTTTGAATTTTTGTCGCATTATCTCTTCGATCATCCGGTTTGCTTTTCATATCTGCTATATGCTCCTCTTCCTTAAATAAGGTTTTCATGAATAATTGTTTCCGTTGTTTACATTAAAATACGAGGAAGAATTTAAAATCATAAGTTGAGAAAATGACCGTGCTATACAATTTTGTAGCTTTTTGATTGAAATATCGATTTAAAATCCGATTCTCCCCGGAAATCAATATGAATAGTTCTGTCTCTCCGGCAGGCTGTGATGTCCAAAACGAGACCACACCAGGCAATATTTGTGACTTTTATAAAATCCAAGCATTCCGGAATGTTCGGTTCAATCGTCACATGATCGGCTTTGGGTTTATATCCTAAGAACCCGTAGAGGATGGACTGCATTGGCAGTAAAGACTCAAAGAACTCCGAAGTAATGCCCAAACCTCCGCCTACATTGCCGCCCTGCAAATTCAGCTTTTTACTTTCATAATAGGGTTTATATCCTCCGGATCTGCAGACCTCATCATACCAGTCGAGAATTTCGACTAACCGCTGCCAGGCGTCATCAGCTCCGTATGTCTTAATCCTTGCCATCAGGTCGAAATAGGAAAACGCGAGTGCAGCGCCTCCGTTTTGTATCTGTTCACCGAACTTTAAATCATCGGCGTTATAGCCGAAAAACCAATAATCGCGGTTATTAATCGTGTTGATAAGCGGCGCAAAAGTATAGCGATAGATTTCCGATCCCTGTGCAGCATCACCATCTAACATGCGTCTTCCGCTGATCCAATCCATCACCGAGCGAAAATGCTCTTCGGTTGAAAGCCCGGAATGCAGAATTTCCAAATTCGAAAGAATATTACCCACATCGTGGGCGATACCGTGGATATCGATCCCGCTGACAAAACGTCCGGTTTTGTTGTTGAAAAAGAGCTCGTTGGCTTTCTGTCTGACATCTTCCCGATGACTGATTAAAAAATCCGGATCATACGCCAGATAATCCTCCTCAATATTCCATTCGGGATGCTTTAGAATCATCTTTTCAATATCGATCATCTGACCCAGTGCGTCGTAATAATAAGCCGTGGCATATGCGTCGTAATAGCCGTACGGCAAAATATCCAGCCAATTGTTCGGGATGCTGCCGCTGCAGTCCCTGGCACGTTTTCCTGAGCTGTCGGTCCGGATGGGGCTTGTGCCGTCGTGACCCACCCAGGTGGTCTTCACAACATTTTCTTCGAGCGTGTGGTGGTCATGCATAAATCCCCGCAGTGCAAGCCGCATACGGGTAATATTACGTCGCAGAAAGTCGAGGTCTCGGGTCTGATTAAAATAATCTGCGCAGCCCTTTAAATAGCTCGTGTTATTGATATTATGCCTGGTGTCATAATGCGAAAACAAAGCAATCACGGTCAATACGCCACCCGGTTCACGGTTTCCGAGTGATATACGCAGTTTTTTAATGATCCCTTTCCATCCCGGATGCCGATAAAGCGGCAGCATTGGGTAGGATCGATCAACAACATCCTCATCGTTCTTCAGCTCGTCCCGGTTGGGGCAAGGTGTAAAGTACATTTTATTTACAGCTGTATAATCCTCGTCATTTTCGGTTTGCCATTCCAAATACGGCTCGTTGTAGCTGATATTCTCTCCGTACCAGCGAATCTGCATAAACGGCGTCTGGCGGGTATCGATTCGGCAGTCCGGCGTGGTAAAAGATGCGAAAGATTTATTCACGCTCAGGTGAAGTCCCTCTCTGTCAACGTCCTTGTTATCGAAACCATAATTGGTGAAACCTTTATCGTCAGTCAGATTCTTCGGACTGAAAGCCATTCCGTTCGGCGTCCCGTGTTCACCAGGTTGATTGTGAAAAGAAAAATGCCATCCAAAGCCACCGTCACCGCTTGTCCAGAGCGGAAAAGGCCATGCGCGGTTGTGAGTATAAAAGACCCCTTGCCGCGTCTCGACATAGCCGTCCGGCCCGATTTGGCGGGTCAGAAGCGACTTTTTCCACAATGTCTGCATTCTGTGTCGGATATTATCGGTCTCTACTGCTGGCCACAACTCGCATTGGCACATCCAATCGTCCCAGAGGGTGGCTTTCGGGCCGCTGGGAAGCTCCGGATACATCGGAAAGCCGTCGTACCCTTTGAGCCAGACGTCCCACTCAGGACCGTAGGGCAGGGCATGCTGCCACATCAGATTGCGGGCGAGTTCGGAATATCGTTGCTTGTCCCCGAGGAAAAAACGCGGGAAATCCTCCGGCGGCGGCACGGGTTTATCGGCATTTTTATATTGCTTCATAAATGTCTCCTTGATGGATTCAAGATAATTTTACTATAGCATTTCACATCTTTCGAGTCAACGCATCCCGGATCACATAATTCTGTTTGAATTGAAAACCGATTAAATGTGTGTTATGATAAACATATAAGATTTTTATAAAGCGATGGGAGAGAAACCATGAACATACGCGGAATTCAAAAAATGACTCTGATCGATTATCCCGGACAAATCGCCTGCACCTTGTTTACGGGCGGTTGCAATTTCCGCTGTCCGTTCTGTCATAACGCCGGTCTCGTGATCAATCCCAACGACTCTGAAATCATATCGGAAGATGAAATTCTAAGATTTTTAAAGAAACGCGTCAATCTGCTCGACGGCGTTTGCATCTCAGGAGGGGAACCGCTTTTACAAAGCGATATCAACCGATTTGCCGGTGATATTAAAAAGCTCGGATATGCTGTGAAAATCGATACCAACGGCGCATTCCCCGAACGATTGAAAGAATTGGTCGAGAGCGGAAATATCGATTATGTCGCAATGGATGTTAAAAATTCGCAATCAAAGTACGCCATGACCGTTGGTACCGATGATTATTTTTTGCCGGCCGTCAAAAAGAGCGTAGAGTATTTGAAATCCGGCGTGATCAATTTCGAGTTTCGCACAACCGCCGTCAGGCAGTTTCATACCTCGGTGGACTTTGATGAAATCGGTAAATGGATTCAAAGCCCGCACACTAAATGGTATTTGCAAAATTTTTGTGATTCGGGAAATATTATCGGCAAGGGCTTTTCGGGATTTAAGCGTTTTGAGCTCGAAAACTTTCTTGAAGTCATGAAAAAATATGTCCCGCACACCGATTTGCGTGAAATTCGATAAAACTATATGTAGTATTAAATTAAAAAATATTTTCAACATATTGTGTTTTGGGTATTGACAGACCTCAATGCCTGTGTTATTATGGCTTTACCGGTTTCACCGAAGCATATTTTAAAAGGAGAAAAGCCATGTATCAGGTTATCAAAAGAGACGGGAAAATTGTCGAATTTAATATCTCAAAGATATCAGCGGCAATTACCAAGGCCTTTGAGGCACAAAACAAACAATACAATTCCGACATCATCGACCTGCTGGCTTTAAAAGTTACGGCGGACTACGAGCCCAAGATTAAAGACGGAAAGGTCAGCGTCGAAGACATTCAGGACAGTGTCGAAACAGTTCTGATCAAATCAGGCTACGACGATATCGCCAAGTGCTACATCCTTTATCGCAAGCAGCGCGAGAAGATCCGCAACATGAAGTCCACGATTCTGGACTACAAAGAGCTGGTGGACAGCTATGTCTATTTGACCGACTGGCGCGTTAAAGAAAATTCCACGGTTACCTATTCGGTCGGCGGATTGATTTTGAGCAACTCCGGCGCAATCACGGCGAATTATTGGCTGTCTGAAATCTATGACGAAGAAATCGGCAGCGCTCATAAAAACGGCGATATGCACATCCACGATCTCTCGATGCTCACCGGTTACTGCGCCGGCTGGTCGCTGCGTCAGTTGATCAAAGAAGGCCTCGGCGGTATTCCCGGTAAAATCACGTCCTCCCCGGCAAGCCATCTTGCCACACTGTGCAACCAGATGGTCAACTTCCTTGGCATCATGCAGAACGAATGGGCGGGCGCGCAAGCGTTCTCCTCGTTTGATACCTATCTCGCGCCCTTTGTCAAAGCAGATAGCCTCTCGTTCCGCGATGTCAAAAAGTGCATCGAATCTTTCATTTTCGGCGTCAATACACCCAGCCGTTGGGGCACTCAAGCGCCTTTTTCTAATATCACCCTCGACTGGACAGTCCCGAACGACCTCGCCGAATTGAATGCCATTGTCGGCGGCAAAGAGATGGATTTTAAATATAAAGACTGTAAAAAAGAGATGGACATGGTCAATAAGGCGTTTATCGAGATCATGATTGAGGGTGACGCTAACGGACGCGGGTTCCAATATCCGATCCCGACCTATTCAATTACCCGTGATTTTGACTGGTCCGACACCGAAAACAACAAGCTGCTGTTCGAGATGACCGCCAAATACGGCACTCCTTATTTCTCGAACTATATCAACAGCGATATGGAGCCCAGCGATATCCGCAGCATGTGCTGTCGCCTGCGCCTTGATCTGCGCGAACTGCGTAAAAAGTCCGGCGGTTTCTTCGGAAGCGGCGAGAGCACCGGTTCGATCGGCGTCGTCACGCTCAATATGCCGCGTATCGCCTATCTGGCGACCGACGAAAAAGACTTTTACCGTCGTCTCGACAAGATGATGGACATCGCCGCGCGCTCCCTCAGCGTCAAGCGCACGATCATCACCCGTCTGTTAAATGAGGGTCTTTATCCCTATACCAAACACTATCTCGGAAACTTTGACAACCACTTCTCGACCATCGGCCTGATCGGTATGAACGAGGCCTGCCTGAACGCCAAATGGGTTCGCGAAAATCTGACCCACGACAAAGCCCAGCAATTTACCAAGGATGTACTTAACCATATGCGCGAGCGCCTGTCCGATTATCAGGAGCAATACGGCAATCTCTATAACCTTGAAGCCACTCCGGCGGAATCGACGACTTACCGCCTTGCCAAGCATGACATCGCGCGTTATCCCGACATCATCACCGCCGCAGAACCCGGCTGCACGCCTTATTATACCAATAGTTCGCACTTACCTGTCGGCTACACCGAAGACATCTTCGAAGCGCTTGACATTCAAGACGAACTTCAGACACTGTATACCTCGGGCACGGTTTTCCATGCGTTCTTAGGAGAAAAGCTGCCGAGTTGGCAGGCCGCTGCGGCGCTAGTCAAAAAGATCGCAGAGAATTATAAACTCCCGTATTACACCCTCTCGCCGACCTATTCGGTCTGCCGTACCCACGGTTATCTCGAGGGCGAGCAATTCGAATGCCCCGAATGCGGCGAAAAGACCGAGGTCTACAGCCGTATCACCGGATATTACCGCCCGGTGCAGAACTGGAATGACGGCAAGACGCAGGAGTTCAAGGACCGCAAGCTCTACGATATTCCGAATTCCAAACTGAAAACCGAGGGCAGGGCACCCGGAACCGATAAAGCACCTCAGCAAGCGGCCAGCTGCGACGGCGATTCGATTCTTTTGTTTGCGACCAGAACCTGCCCAAACTGTAAAATAGCCGCGACTCTTCTCGACAAAGCAGGGATCCAATATGAAAAGCTTTATGTCGAGGAGAACAACCAGCGGGCAAAAGACCTTGGATTGAAACAAGCCCCGGCTTTGTTAGTCACCAAAGACGGCAAAACCGAACGCTACCTCAATGTCTCGGAGATCAAGCGCTATTTAGGCGCTTAGCGGGCGTAGCCTGCATACGGCATTCTGCCGCTTACAAACGCGTTGAAGTATATGCGAAATTTAACTTTGTAGCGCGTTTCATACCTTGTGTGTTGAATGTTTCATTCTTCGTAATATCCGCACCTTTCATACCTTCGAAAGGATATATAAAATATGTATGACATCATCATTATCGGCGGAGGTCCTGCCGGACTGACGGCGGCAATCTATGCCCGACGCGCCAATAAAAGCGTCCTCATCCTTGAAAAAGACGGTTTCGGCGGTCAGATGACGCACTCTCCGAAAATCGAGAATTTCCCCGGTTTCACCCAAATCAGCGGCAACGAGCTTGCCGACAAAATGGTGGAACAGGCAATGGCACTCGGCGTTGATATCGAAATCGAAGAAGCGCTCGAAATCACCGCAGACGTCAATTTAAATAAAAAGATCGTCAAAACCGATTTCGGAACGCATGAGTGCTTTTGTGTTATCACTGCGATGGGTGCCAAACACAGGCTGCTCCGTGTTCCGGGCGAAGACAAATTTGTCGGAGACGGTATCTCGTTCTGTGCGGTCTGTGACGGCGCATTTTATGCCGGAAAACGCGTAGCGGTCATCGGAGGCGGCAATTCTGCTTTGCAAGAAGCCATTCTGCTTTCGGAACTCTGCTCTGAGGTGACCATCATCCAAAACCTCGACTTTTTGACCGGTGAGGAAAAGCTTCAGGAATCCGTGCACTGCAAAGCGAACGTTAAAATCATTTTAGGTACGGTTATCAAGGAGTTTTTCGGAGAAAATGAGTTCGAAGGGTTGGTCACGCACCGCGAGGCGGACGGTTTTGAAGAGACCCTCAAATTCAACGGCGCTTTCGTCGCCATCGGACTTGCGCCCGAAAACGGCATCATAAAAAACTTTACCAAGCTTGATAAAGCCGGATACGTCATTTCCGACGAAAATTGCCTGACCGATGACGAAGGCATATTTGTCGCTGGCGACTGCCGTACAAAACGAATTCGTCAGATCACAACTGCGGCGGCGGACGGCGCAACGGCCGCACTTGCCGCTTGCCGGTATCTCGACCATCAAAAGGAATGCACTGTCAAATAAAAATAAAGGAGCAATCATTTGAACCTGCCATACGCCGATCTGCATATCCACTCATTCTATTCTGACGGAACCATGTCTCCCGAGGAGATTCTCAACGAAGCGGTGAAAAACGGCGTCGGTCTGCTCGCGGTTGCCGATCACGATATCTTGAAAGGGTCTTCGCAATTGAAGGCCCTTTCTCTGTTTTCCTCGGTCAAATGCATTTCCGCCGTTGAGATCGATACTTACGACCACGGAGAAAACGTTCATGTTCTGGCCTATGATCCCGATTTTTCAAACACCGAGTTTATTCGTTTCGTAGAACAGACAAGAAAAAAGTTAGATCAAATCAGCGAACGTTTGATTGAACGCATGCAGCAGGAAATTTCGAAAGTTTCCGTGGAGGAATTTCACCGATTCGTATATCTGACGTCCGGCGGCGGCTGGAAAGCGCTGCACTATCTTTTGTCAAAAGGTCTGACAACCGAGTTAACGGAAGGTATTAAATACTATTCGCAGTTCGGCTGTACCTATGAGCAAACTGGTTATGACTCGGTCGCAGAAGTCTGTCGCGTCATCCATGCGGCGGGCGGAAAAGCAATACTTGCTCACCCCGGCCAATATCGTTTTGAAGAACCCTTGAATACGGTTTTGGAACAGTATCTTTCCGACGGCATCGACGGGCTCGAGTGCTATTACCCGAAGCACAGCGAGGAATTGACTGGGCAGTGTTCGGCATTTTGCCGTCAGCACCAATTGATGATCACAGCCGGTTCGGACTGCCACGGCACATTCACCGGTGCGCCGATCGGTTCAACAAAAACCCTGATTTCCGCACTACAGCTCGGAAATTTGGCAGAAAATGCTTGACAAACCGCTTTTACCTGTGCTACTATAACTCCGGAAGTGAACCCATAGGGTATCACCTACTATTTTGAACTTTAACCGAGGAGGGATATGCATGAAAGACACGATCAATTTCGGCAACACAAATATCATGACAAATGCCTGCCTCGGAAATTGCGATTAAACGATAACTACACATATCGTTCAATCCAGATCCGCAGTTGCAAGCTGCGGATTTTTTCGTGTCTGTGTGCGCCGAAATCGTGTTTTAATCGAAACGGCAGGCCCGAAGGGGAAATAAACCAATGTCAGACATCCGTTTATATTTTAACGGATATAATTCACTAAGCGAATACCCGAAAAACCTCGCACGGGTGACCGCAGTACAACGTGAGCGGTACGAAATCTTCTGCGAACAGGGCGAGACCTTTGCACGCCTAAAAGGCAGTGCCTTCTTTTGTAAAGACACACTCTATCCCACGGTCGGCGATTTCGTCACCATCGTCTACAACGAACTCGGCGATTCGCTGATCACCGAAACACTCGCGCGTAAAACCTTCTTTTCTCGTGCCGACCCGGACCCGGTCAAACCCGCTCAGGCCGTCGCAGCCAATTTCGATTACGTCTTTATCCTCAGTTCACAAAACCGCGATTTCAACCTCGGGCGGCTTGAGCGCTATCTCACGCTGGCCTACCACAGCGGAGCACAACCGATCGTCGTTTTAACCAAATCCGATCTCTGCGACAATCCCGAGGAGCACATACAGGCCGTCAACGAAATTTCGTTCGGTGTTCCGGTGCATTCGATCAGCGTTGTCACCGGTGAGGGTATGGATGCTTTAGGCGAATACCTGAAACCGGGAAAGATGATCGTTTTCCTCGGTTCTTCCGGCGTCGGAAAATCCAGTTTGATCAATGCGTTAGCCGGAGAAGAACTGATGGAAATCGGCGAAATCCGTGAGGACGACGACCGGGGCAGGCACACGACCACTCACCGCCAGTTGATGTTATTAAAAAACGGCGTCATGGTCATCGATACGCCCGGTATGCGCACCATGGGCATGTCCGACGCCACCGACGGTCTTTCGGGGTCGTTTTCGGATGTCGAGGCATTTCTCGGGAAATGCCGCTTCGCCGATTGCAAACACCGTAGCGAACCCGGCTGCGTCATCCGAAATGCCATTCGGACAGGAGTTCTGACGCAGGAGCGTTGGGAGAGCTTTGAACGTTTAAAGCGCGAAACCGGTTACGGAGAGCGCAAAGCCCGCCTGACCGCCAACCGTTATGAAAAAAACGCCGAGCGCGAAAAGCTGGAACGCCTGAAAAGCAAGCAAAAGAGCAGGGAGGATGACGACCGATGGATATAAACTATATTCCGCTTGATCAAAACAACCCGGAGCAGTTCGCAATATTTTGCGAACTGCTCACGGAATACGACGCCGAGATCGATCATAAATCGTTAGCCGAACAAAACAAAGAGCGGATTAAACGAATAGCCATGTATATTTTCAAATGTGCAGAGCGGGAAGACAGTTGGCTGGAATTACTTTATGTGAAGAGTAATCTCATCGGTTTTCTGTTCTATGAAGTCGACGACGGCTCATATGGAGCACCCGAAACCCTCGGTTATGGCTTTATCCGCGAGTTTTATATTCGCCCCGAATACCGCAGGCACGGCTTGGGGAGCATTTGCTTTGAAAAAATTGAAAATACCTTCCGAAAACGATGTGTAAAGCAGATGTGGCTTACGTGCGAAACCGAAGCAGGCGCGCCGTTTTGGCGATCTCTCGGCTTTTTGAATACCGAAAAACGATGTCAGAAAAACGATATCGATATCTATGTAAAGCCAATTGGATTTACACGTGCTGAAAAAGAATTGTCCCATTTCGGCGTTCGTTTCAGCGAAATTCAGGAGCTTCAAGACAAAGACGGCGTGTATGTCTACCGCATCAAAGGTGAAACACCGTACGTATTAAAGTGCTTCGAAAATGCCGAACATAAGCGCGAGATTGAATACTATCGGCTGCTTCAATCCCTCGGCATCAAAACCGTCAAAGTGATCGATTCCAATGAAAACGCACTTTTGATGGAGGACATCTCCGAAAGCAAAACCCATCGGTTAGCGGCAAAAGGAGACATGGAAGACCCCGACATCATGCGGGTATTGGCGAAATGGTACAGCGAACTGCACACAAAGGGCAGGCCGTATGTCCGCGATTTCGGTGCAAAATTATATTGCGAGACCGACGACATCACACCTGAAAATCTCCGCATGGTCAAAGAAAAGACCCAAACGGCGAACGACCCGGTCTGGGCATTGATTGAAGAGCATTACGGTAAACTACGGGAATTGATTGACGACACACCGAAAACGTTGACTTACAACGACTTTTACTACACCAATATGGTTGTGGCTAAAGATAAGAGCGAGGCTTACATGTTCGACTATAATTTTCTCGGAAAAGGATTTCCCTGCGCCGACCTCATCAATGTCACATATGATCTTTCCGATTCCGCAAAAACGGCTTTCTTAAAAGAATACGGTGTATATGATTCGAAAGAGATGTCACTGGCCCAAATCACCGGAATCCTGTTTACTTTGATCTTCGCCTGTAAACGACGTGAAGTAATGCCCGATTGGGCAAAACAGGAACTGAAAAAATTGACCGATGGCGATTTATATTCCCTATTAAAAACCTTTTTAATTTTAATTCAGGTACAATAATTCACACCGGATTTACGCTAGAACGCGCATTTTCGGTGTTTTCCTTTTTAAAAAGGTTTTCTTTCCATGCGATTTGTGATATGATAATAGAAATCTGTCCGAAAGGGAACGAAACATATGAAAGCGATTATCTTTACATCAAATACGGGATATACGCGCAAATACGCGCAAATAATGTCGCAAAAGACCGGATTTCCGGCTTATGAGCTGTCGCAGTCAAAACATTTATTATCCGAATTGGACGAAGTTGTCTTTATGGGCTGGATGATGGCGGGTTCTGTGCAAGGGTATAAAGAAGCGGCAAAACACTATAAAATTATCGCCGTCTGTCCTGTCGGGATGGCTCCGAATGCGGACGGCATCGGGAAAAAAGCCGCTGAGACCTTTGAGCAGCGCGGAACGCCCGTTTTTTATCTTCAGGGCGGTTTTGACATAAAAAAGCTGCACGGGATTTATCGATTGATGATGAAGTTCATGATCAATCTCGTCAGTAAAAAGATCGCCAAAAAACCGGAGAAAACCCCGGCAGACCTCGAAGCATTGAGTGTATTCGAAAACGGATTTGATGCCGTAAAGGAAGAAAATCTTACACCTGTGATTGAATACATTACAAAAAAATAGTGTATACCGACAGTGTACGGAGGAGTAACCGGTATGAAAACAGTATTACACCAGACCGATCTGTTTCATTATCACCAGGACCCCGACGACCATTGGGATTTGGCCTGTCAGTTCGCGCTTGCCTATCTCGGCGAAATCGATCTCAAAGGCATCATTATCGATTATCCCGAAAACAATCCATTCGGAGATCCCGCGCTCTTGTCAGTTGGGCAATTAAACCGCATCACGGGAAAATATGTCCCCGTCGGCACAGGCCTTTCGGCGAAGCAGATAAAAGAGCGTGATCAAATCAGAAATAACGGTGCGATCCGGTTAATTTTAGATACGCTTAAAAACTCTCCGGAACCGATATCTATCCAAATGGTCGGCTCTTGCCGGGATGTCGCCGTTGCTGCGCAGGAAGCTCCTGAATTGTTCCGAGATAAATGCAGCGGGATCTATCTGAATGCGGGGAGCGCATTTGAATCAGAACACCTTGAATTTAACGTTTCGCTCGATCCCACTTCTTATCGTGCCATGTTTGAGCTTCCTTGCCCGGTCTATTGGTCGCCATGCTTTGAAAAACTCGGCGTCAATAAGGGCGAAGGGATTTACGGCACGGTCTTTCGGTTCCGCCAGGACATGATTTATAACGACCTTTCACCGTCGGTGCAGCGCTATTTCGATTATGCCATTGGCCGGGAAGACAGCCGGAAATGGCTGCGATATCTCGAACGACCGGCTGATGAGAAAATCTCTGCCTATGTTAAAAATGAAATCCGTCATATGTGGTGTACCGGCCCGATTTTTCACGCTGCCGGAAAAACCGTCACAACGGAGGGCGAAATCACCGATCTGTCAAACCTGTCCGCACAGTCGATTTTTAAATATGTTCCAATCAAAATTACCTGCACTCGAGAGGGCAGAACCAGTTGGCAAGAGGCCAAAGAGCCGACCGATCGGTATATTTTCAAAATCACCGACAAAAGCAAGTATCAGAATGTCATGATCCGTGCAATGAAAACATTACTGTGTAAACTGCTTTAAGAAAGAAGTATAAAAATGACCGATATATCAAAAGAAGAAATTTTAAAACAATACGAAACCGTATTGAACCGTATAAAAAACATCCATATCAAGTGTTTTCCGGGGCATCCCGAACCCGTGTTTTTAATCTCGGATGCTTATCCTGGTGTCTGGCTGGAACACGCCTACGACGCAATCGCCTGGGCGGATTTTTGCCCGGAGATGGCTTTTGTTGCCCGCGCACAAGTCAATCTGTTTCTCGATAATCAAAAAGAAGATGGGCAGTTCCCGTGCTTTGTGCTGGACGAGTCCAACCCGAATACCAAAAATTACGGCCACCTGATCGGCTTCGGCCAACTGCAGGAGTGCGTCTCTTTCACGCGCCTGTGTTATGAAGCGGCTCTGCTCAACCGGGACGATGAATTGATGGAACGGTCTTATCGGAAATGCGTTGCCTGGGACGCTTGGATGTGCCGCAGCCGCATGACAACTCAAAACCGCCTTGTCGAACTTTTCTGCCTGTTTGACACCGGCCACGACAATACCGACCGACTCGCCGGAATTAGGGGCGGCTGTCCGAATGGAGACGCCAAAAACTGCAACGAGAGCGATGATTTACCCTTAATCGCGCCGGATATGAACGCGGTTTTTTACGGTTCCCGTATGGCATTGGCGGATATGGCAAACCATCTCGGGAAGACGAAAGAGAGCGCGGTATGGCGCGAAAAAGCCGATAATGTCAAGCAGGCATTGATCGAAACTTGTTATGATCCCGAAGACGAATTTTTCTATGATGTTGATCGGCATGGCAACAAGCGCAAATATAAAACGATCCATATCTCCAATTTGTTTTGCGAGCATGTGTTGGATCAATATATGGCTGATAAAATTTATCATCGGTACCTTAGAAACGAAAAGGAATTCTGGACACCTTATCCAATGGCTTCGATGTCAATATCCGATCCCAACTTTAAAAAAGAGCGCGAAGGCAATGACTGGAGCTATTTTTCGCAGGGCTTGACCGCATTGCGCGCCTTGCGCTGGATGAATTTTTACGGGTACGGAGCGGATTTGGAAGACCTGATGTGCATCTGGACGGATGCGCTGGTTCGTTCTCAAACCATGAAATTCTCTCAGGAGCTTGATCCGTTTACCGGAGAGATGTCCAAGGGTTGTGAGTGGTATTCCGCAACAATGCTCTTTTTTATCCACAGTGTAAAGCGGCTTCTTGGTAAATAAAACGCCAATCATTGACAATTCGCTATAAATCGTCTATAATGTTCTCACAAATTAAAATTTGGAGGGAACATCATGTATTGTCCGAATTGCGGTTCCGAGTTGTCCGACAGCGCCAAGTTTTGCCATACCTGCGGACAAAAAATCATTTCCGCAGAAAAATCAGCTGACGTACTGCTTTCATCAAATACACCCGCAGTAGAACAGATACATATTACCGAATCCAAAAAGAAAAACAAACCGACCGGAATCATCATCGGAGCGGCTTCGGTTGTCGTTGTGTCAATCGTAGTTGTTGTGATCATCCTCACCGGCGGTTCTCCGGAATATAAAAACGCTGTCACGCTGATGAAATCGGGGCAGTATCAAGAGGCGATTGCGGCTTTCACAGCGCTTGATCCCGAATATAAAGACATCGGTGAAAAAATCGAGGAATGCAATAACATCATCGCTTATCAAGCCGCAACCGATCTGATGAATTCGGAGCAATATCAGGCAGCCGCGGACACGTTTCTTGCACTCGGGGACTATCAGGACAGCGCTCAGCTCGCTCAAACCTGCACGCAAAACGCCACTTACGAAAACGCGTTGGCGGCAATGAATGCAGGAGATTACGAGACCGCAAAAACCGCTTTCCAAGGTCTCGGCACCTTCAAAGACAGTACCGCAATGTTGGCGGAATGCGAAAAGGGTATCAAATATAATCAGGCAGTCGCCTTGATGCAGAGCGGCGATTATGACAGTGCAAAGGTCATTTTAAAATCCCTTGGAGATTATAAAGACGCAAAAGAATTGATTGAGCAGGGCAGCCTCGAACAGCGATACGAAAAGGCGTCAAATTTGATGGATGACGGGGATTACGAAAAGGCAATGACGATTTTTCTCTCTCTCGGCGATTACGAAGACAGCGCCTCAAAAGCGAAAAAATGCAAAAATATCATCGATTATAACACCGCGAAAAAGCTTTTTGATACAGGAAATTATGAGGCCGCAAAAACCGCATTCGACGCACTGGGGAGTTATACCGATGCAAAAGAGATGGCGATAAAATGTCAAAATAATATTGATTACAATAAAGCGGTCGCTTTGAAAGCATCCGGGGATCTTGAAGGAGCAGCAAAAATATTTATCACACTCGGAAACTTCAAAGATTCATTCAATCTCGCAAAAGAATGTCAATGCTCGGTGGATTATAATAAAGCGGTTGGCTTGATGGGGCAAGGTAATTATACGGGGGCTGCCGATTTATTAAAATATGCCGCTTCTGTCAATTATAAAGATTCCAAACAATTATTGTTGGAATGCACCAGCAGAGACATTTATTTCGAAGCGGTAGCCGCTTTTAATTCTAAAAAATTCTTTACCGCTTATAAATTATTCGGTAAAATTGCAGATTATAAAGACGCTGCGGATTATGCCGACAGATGTATCCAAAACAAACCGTCCACCGGCGAATTATATCATAATAATTCATACTATCAGGCACAAAACGAAGTCACAATTATATCGAATGTCAGTAAAAGCATCTACATAAAAATTTATTCGGGTACAACGCTTGTCTCTACAATCTTCTTTAACGGGAAAGGATCGGTTACGATCTCACTTCCGAATGGATCGTATAAAATCAAGGAGGCTTACGGAGATACTTGGTTCGGGACGGAAGAGATGTTCGGCGATAAAGGATCTTATGCAATTTTGACTTTTAACGGAGGTTCCGAGACACTTACTCTTTCAAATAATATTTTAAAACTGACAATCGGTACTACATCTGGAAGTAATGTAGGAAGCAATGATCAAAATTGGAATAATTTCTAAGGGTCTTGACTAGAACAGAGGGTTATCACGGAACAATTTCAAGAGGATGTGG
>DAOPZJ010000018.1 GCA_035353335.1 Oscillospiraceae bacterium
TTATCTGCTTTTGATTTCGTCGCCGTTGTTTGCAAGCCGCATGATGTTTCCGCTGAAAATGACCGAGATCATCCTTGCCGGAATTTTTATCGTGAAGATGCCGAAATGGCGAGTTGCCGTATTTATATTCTTCGCCGGCCTGACGGCCGTGATGACCTGGAAAAACATCGGCAGCTATATTGAGCAGGGCGGATATGACAATACGGTTCAACAATACCCTTATGTCTCGGTTTTGCAAAACCGACAGACCATCCTCGCCTGGCGCGACCCTAAAATGGTTGCCGACGCGGTCGGTCACCGCATTCTCGGAAGGGCAATCGGAATCCCTGATATCTATCTGGTTAAAGAAAATGAAAACGTCGGGGAGATCAATTAAAGGAGAGATGAATATGAACGTTCCAACCCCCCATATCGAGGCGAAAACAGGAGATATCGCAAAGACCGTATTGATGCCCGGCGATCCGCTTCGGGCAAAAAAGCTCGCCGAGACTTATCTGACCGATGCGGTCTGCTATAATCAGGTACGCGGGATGCTCGGCTATACCGGATTTTATAAGGGTAAACGCGTTTCGGTGCAGGGCAGCGGCATGGGCATCCCCTCCATCGGCATCTATTCTCATGAGCTGTTCAATTTTTACGGGGTTGACCGCATCATTCGTATCGGATCCGCGGGCGCCTTTGACGTCTCGCTCGACGTCGGCGACATCGTGCTCGGTATGGGCGCCTGCACCAACTCCAATTACGCGGCCATGTTCAATCTTGCCGGAACGTTTGCGCCGATTGCCGACTGGAATCTGCTGAAAGCCGCCGCAGACGCCGCCGAAAAACTCGGGATCAAGTATAAGGTCGGCAACATTGTGTCTTCGGATACTTTTTACGGCGAAGATAAAAAGTTTTCGGAGGGGTTCCGGGACATGGGAGTGCTCGCGGTCGAGATGGAGGCCGCCGCGCTTTACATGAATGCCGCAAAAGCGAAAAAGCAGGCGCTGTGTATATTAACGATTTCGGATTGTCTGTTCAAAGAGGGCAGCGCCACCGCCGAACAGCGCCAAAACGCCTTTACCGACATGATGGAAATCGCATTGGAGATTGCATAAGGGTCCGGATATTATTGTAGGGGGCGATACAGGCACCGGCCTGCTGCGTTCGCCCGCGTAAAAATTCCCGGTGATCAGCGGGCGAACGCAGTTCGCCCCTACGATTTAACAAAAGGAGGGGATCGTTTTGGACTATTCGGTTTTGGTCGCAGCGGCGTTCGAAGCGCGCCAAAACGCCTATGTGCCATATTCGGGATTTGCGGTCGGGGCGGCGCTGCTGTCTGCCGACGGGAAAATTTTTCTGGGCTGCAACATCGAAAACGTCACTTTGACACCGACGGTCTGCGCCGAGCGAACGGCTTTTTTTAAGGCCATCAGCGAAGGTGTGCGGGGCTTCTCGGCCATTGCGGTCGTGGGCGGCTTAAAAGACCTCAACGAGGGGCAAGTGGATTTTTGCACCCCGTGCGGCGTCTGCCGCCAGGTTATTGCCGAATTCTGCGAGCCGGACTTTAAAATCATCACCGCGCGCTCGCGGGATGAATATCAGGAACATACGCTGGATGAATTATTGCCTTTGGCTTCAAAGCCGAAGTTTTAACAGTGCTGAACCATCGTCAACCGAGTTTTAACCCTTGAAAATAAGGCGTTTTTATGCTATACTCGTGAAAATCGGGTTTTTGTATTCCGTCAGAAAAAATCCGTTTTTGACGGGTATCGTTTTTTAAAGGCTTCTTATTTTGATTGATACATATTCCGCCGGAGGTTTCCGGTAAATCGGAGGAACTACGGAATGAGCGAAAAAAAGCTGTTTTTAGGCAACGAGGCGGTCGCGCGCGGGCTTTATGAGGCGGGATGCAAGGTTGTATCCAGCTATCCCGGCACGCCAAGCACCGAGATCACCGAATTTGCCGCCGAATATGAAGAGATGTACTGCGAGTGGGCGCCGAACGAAAAGGTCGCGGCGGAAGTCGCCATCGGGGCCTCGTTCGGAGGCGCGCGGGCGTTTTGCGGCATGAAGCACGTCGGCCTGAATGTGGCCGCAGACCCGATTTTTACCGCGTCGTATACCGGTGTCGGCGGCGGATTCGTCCTTGCGGTCGCTGACGATCCGGGCATGCACTCGTCCCAAAACGAGCAGGATTCCCGCCATTATGCGAAATCGGCCAAACTTCCGATGCTCGAACCGGCGGATTCCGCCGAGTGCCTGAATTACACAAAAGCGGCTTTTGAGCTCTCCGAACAGTTTGATACGCCGGTACTGCTGCGTCTGACTACGCGCATCGCCCATTCCCGCGCGACGATTGAAACGGGCGAACGGGTTGAAGTTCCGTTGAAACCTTATGAGAAAAACGCCGCGAAGCGCGTGATGATGCCGGCAAACAGCCGCGCCCGCCATGTCGCGGTAGAGCAGCGTATGAAGGCGCTTTCCGAATTCGCCGAGACAACGCCGCTAAACCGCATCGAAAAAGGCGGAAAAATCGGCGTGATCGCGGCGGGAATCTGCTTCCAATACGCCAAAGAGGCGCTCGGTGAGAAAGCGAGTTATTTGAAATTGGGCGTCGTCAATCCGCTTCCGATAAAACTGATCAAAGATTTTGCCGCAGGCGTTGACGAGTTATATGTACTCGAAGAACTGGATGATGTGATCGAGACCTATTGCGCCAGGATCGGCGTCGCCTGCAAGGGCAAGGAGCTGTTCTCTTTGTGCGGCGAATACAGCGCAAGCGAGATCAAAAGAGTGATATTGGGCGAAGAGATCAGGACGTTCGAAGCCCACAAGGTGCCGAACCGCCCGCCGGTGCTCTGCCCGGGCTGCCCGCACCGTGGAATTTTCCATGTGATTTCGTCGATGAAGCTCTATGTCAGCGGAGACATCGGCTGCTATTCGCTCGGCGCCGCGCCACCGCTCTCCGCAATGGACAGCGTTGTCTGCATGGGCGCGTCGGTTTCGGCTTTGCACGGCTTTAACGTCGCGCGCGGCGGGGATTCTGCTAAGCGCTCGGTGGCCGTGATCGGAGACTCGACGTTTATGCACTCCGGCATGACCGGACTCTGCGACATCGCATACAATAAAGGCATTTCCACCGTTTTAATACTCGACAACCGCATCACGGGCATGACCGGTCACCAGCCGAATCCGCTGACCGGAAAAACCATCAAGGGCGAGCCGACCGTCGAAGCCGATCTCGAACTGCTCTGCAAAGCGCTCGGCATCAAGCGGGTGCGCACGGTGGATCCGTTCGACCTCGAGGGCTGCAAAACGGCGTTGACCGAAGAACTTGCTACGGCGGAGCCCAGCGTGATCATCGTCAAACGGGCCTGCGCGCTGCTAAAAGAAGTCAAGCCGCTTCCGCCGGTGAAAATCTTGCCCGACAAGTGCAAAAAGTGCAAAGCATGCCTGAAAATCGGCTGCCCCGCCATTGTAAACGGCGAAGATGGTCCGTACATAGACCAGACCTTATGCACCGGCTGCGGACTCTGCAAGAGTGTCTGTAAGTTCGAGGCGATAACTTGAAAGATGAATCTTTCAAGTATAGCGAGTTTTACGATTTCTTCCAAAGGGAATTACTTCAATTTTCAGACCGCGCAAAACATCGCGAACATGGAGGATAAACTATGATCAGAAATATTGTGATCGCGGGGGTCGGCGGACAGGGAACGCTGCTCGCAAGCAAGATTTTAGGCCAATGCGCGCTCAATCTGGGATATGACGTCAAGGTCAGCGAAGTCCACGGCATGTCGCAGCGCGGCGGCTCGGTCGTCACCTACGTCCGGTACGGCGACAAGGTCGCTTCTCCGCTCATCGAAAACGGGCAGGCGGATATTCTGCTCGCGTTTGAACAGCTCGAATGCCTGCGCTGGCTTCCGATATTGAAACCGGACGGAGTCGCTGTGATGAGCGAACAGAAGATCGCGCCGATGCCGGTCATCTCGGGCGTTGAAAAATATCCCGAAGACGTCTGCGGCACGATTCGCGGATACGGTGTGAAGCTGTTTTCCTGCGACGCGCTCAAAATTGCGGAGGAACTCGGGAACACCAAGGCGGTCAACGTGGTGTTGATCGGATTGCTTGCAAAACATTCCGATATTCCGAAAGAAGACTTTATAAAAGCCATCGAGCAAACCGTCAAGCCGCAGTTTATCAAACTCAACCTCGAAGCCTTCGAACGCGGTTATTCAAGTGGAAATTAAAAACCGTCCGGTTAAAAAACAGTATCATATTTTAAGGGGGAAGCGCAAATGTTGAAACAGCTATCGGTATTTTTGGAAAACAAGGCCGGCAGTATCTGCGAAGTCGCGGAGCTGCTGTACAAAAAAGACATCGACATTGTGGCTCTGTGCATCGCGGACACCGCAAAATTCGGCATTTTGCGCATGGTTGTAAGCGATCCCGATACCGCAGTCACACTGCTGCGTGAACAGGGGCACACCGTCTCGCTGACCGATGTTTTAATCGTCGGCATCGAGAACAAACCCGGCGGAATGCTTCCGGTTCTGCGGATTTTGAACGAAGCCGGCGTCGGTGTGGAGTACATGTACGCGTTCCTCGGCAAGACCAAGGGCGCATATATGGTGCTGCGGGTCGAAAATCCCGGTAAGGTCGCCGAAGTGCTGACAGCAAAAGGCATCACCTGCGCCGATCAGAGTATTATCGGTTAATCGGATTCAAAGAATATTTTAACACGGAGTTTTCTCCTGTATTTGGCTTGCAAAACTCTGTACATCAATAAAAAAGGCGGTTCAAAAAATGACGGGCAATCAGAACAAGGTCGAAGCAATCACCTCGATGGAACAGGACTTTACCAAGTGGTATACCGATATCTGTTTGAAGGCGGAACTGGTGGACTACACGGCGGTCAAGGGGTGCGTGGTGCTGCGGCCGTACGGTTATGCGATCTGGGAGAATATCACGAAAATTCTCGACGGAATGTTCAAAGCCACCGGGCATGAGAATGTCGCGATGCCGTTACTGATTCCCGAGAGTTTGCTGCAAAAAGAAAAAGACCATGTCAAGGGCTTTGCGCCCGAGGTGGCCTGGGTCACACGCGGCGGTCTGGAACCGCTGGAGGAGCCGATGTGCATCCGCCCGACTTCCGAGACGCTGTTTTGCGAACACTTTGCCCATGTGCTTCAATCGTGGCGCGATCTTCCGATGAAATACAACCAGTGGTGCAGCGTCGTGCGCTGGGAAAAGACCACAAGGCCGTTTTTAAGAAGCCGCGAGTTCTGGTGGCAGGAAGGGCATACGATCCATGAGACCCCCGCAGAGGCCGTTGCCGAGACCGAACAGATGCTCGGCATCTATGCCGACTTCGCCGAAAAATCGCTGATGATTCCCGTGACAAAGGGGAAAAAGACCGAGAGCGAAAAATTCGCCGGTGCGGAAGCGACTTACGCGGTCGAGGCGATGATGCACGACGGCAAAGCCCTGCAGGCCGGAACGAGCCATTATTTCGGCGACGGATTTTCGCGTGCGTTCGGCGTGACTTTTACAGGCAGGGATAACACGCTGCAATATCCGTGCCAGACCAGCTGGGGCGTTTCGACGAGGCTTGTCGGCGCGATCATCATGACTCACGGCGATAACAACGGGCTGGTTCTGCCGCCTGCGGTTGCTCCGATCCAAGTGGTCATCGTTCCGATCGCGCAGCATAAAGAAGGCGTACTCGAAAAAGCCGCCGAACTCAAAGCGCGGATTGCGAAGTTCGCACGGGTCAAACTCGATGACAGCGACAACTCCGCCGGTTGGAAATTTGCCCAGTACGAGATGAAGGGTGTTCCGCTGCGGCTGGAAATCGGCCCGAAAGATATCGAAAAAGACCAGTGCGTATTGGTGCGCCGCGACAACGGTGAAAAGACTTTTGTTGCACTCTCCGAACTGGAGACCGTGATTCCGAAGATGCTTGAAGAGTTGGCCAACGGGCTTTATGAGAAAGCGAAAGTCAACCTTGAGCGCCGGACACTGCGCTGCGCAACGATGGAAGAGATTATGGCACACGGTGATGAGAATTTGTTTGTCCATGCCTCCTGGTGCGGAGACGAGGCCTGCGAGGACGCGATGAAGGAAAAAGCGGGACTTTCGAGCCGCTGCATCCCGTTTGAGCAAAATATGCCGTCCGACAAATGCATCGTCTGCGGAAAGCCCGCCAAATGCGAGGTCATCTGGGGCAAGGCGTATTAATTGATTAAAACTTCGAGGGAGCATCTGCTCCCTCCTTTGCTGCGGAGGCAGGTATGACGTTTCCCAAACACATATTTACGGGCTATTTTCCCAAATGCCACATACAGGGCATTGCGGTCGATATTAAGAAGGGATTTATCTATTGCTCATTTACGACTGCGCTGCTCAAATATACCCTTGACGGAAAATTCGTGGGCAGCGTGAGCGGCCTGACGGGGCATCTGGGCTGTATTGACTTTTGCGAAGACGACGGGCGTGTATGGGGCTCTCTGGAGTATAAAAACGACTGCATCGGCACGGGCATCCGCAAAAACCTCGGCGACAGCTCCGAGATTATCAACGGTTTTTACGCCGTCGCTTTTGACGTCGACCGCATCACAAGACCCGATATGGACGCGACGAATGACGGCGTTATGACGGCGGTATATCTGCACGAAGTCGTGGACGATTATGAGGCGCCGGGGCATCGCTACGGCTGCAGCGGCATCGACGGCACCGGTTTCGGGCCGGCATTCGGACAACCCGCCGGGACGAAGGAATATCTCCATATCGCTTACGGAATTTACGGGGATGTCGCTCGCGGGGACAACGACTATCAGATCATATTGCGTTATGACCGGAAGGAACTTAATAAATATGAGCGGCTGCTCAATCAGAAAGCGCCGCATCAATCGGGACCCGAACAACCCGACGGCAAGATTTTTGTCTTCACCGGCAATACGGTGTTCGGTGTGCAGAATCTAGAGTATGACGCGGCAAGCCAAAAATGGCTGATGGCTGTGTATCGCGGACAAAAGCCCGAATTTTCGAATCCGCCGATGTTTTGGTTCGACGGCAGGAAACTGCCGGTTGAGAAGGCAATTAAGGAAAGCGGCGAACGGCACCCGGTGATCGAACCGGTGGGCACAAGCGACTTTGCCCATGGCCAGACCGGCATCTGCGCACTGGGCGGCGGATTGTTTTATATCAGTCACGAGGGCAGGGACGGAGAAAAACAGTTCTCCGATATTTATCTGTATCAAATGACTGACGGCGAAAAACTCGACTTTGAGCAGGTATTATGAGGTAAAAAAATGAACTCTCTGCGGCATCTTTATAAAATCGGGCGCGGACCGTCGAGTTCGCATACGATGGCGCCCGACAAGGCGTCAAGATATTTTGCATCCGAGTTTCCGAACGCGGATGCCTATAAGTGCATCCTCTACGGCTCTTTAGCCATGACCGGAGAGGGACATATGACCGATCTGGTCATTCAAAGCGCGTTTGCGCCAAAACCCTGTGAAGTCGTCTTTGACAAAAAAACCGCACAGCTGCCGCACCCGAACACCTTTGACCTGCTTGCCTTCAAAAACGGCAATGAAATCGGAAAACGCCGGGTCATCAGCATCGGCGGCGGGAGTTTTCGCATCCTCGGAGAAGAAGCGAAAGAACCTCACCCGTATTATTGTGAAAACAGTTTTGCCGAAATCGCCGAGATCTGCCGTAAGAACGACTGGCAGATCTGGGAGTACGTCGAGCACGCCGAGGGCGAGCGGATTCACGAATATCTTCATGAGGTCTGGCGGGTGATGCAGAAAGCCATTGACGAAGGACTTGCCGCGAAAGGGATTTTGGCGGGCGGACTCGGCGTCAACCGGAAGGCAAATTACTTATTTAATCGCAGACATGAAAACGAGTCGCCGCAGACCAGGGAAAATCGGATCGTGTGCGCATACGCTTTCGCTGTGAGCGAACAAAACGCGGGCGGCGGAGAGGTCGTGACCGCGCCGACCTGCGGGGCGAGCGGCGTGCTTCCGGCGGTGCTCAAATACATGCAGCAGTCGAACAATTTTACCGATGAGGACATCATCCATGCGCTCGAGACAGCGGGGGTGATCGGCAATCTGATCAAACAGAACGCTTCAATCAGCGGCGCGGAATGCGGGTGCCAGGCCGAGATCGGAAGCGCATGTTCGATGGCGGCTTCGGCGTTGGCGCAGTTGTTCGGGATGGGACTCGATCAGATCGAATACGCTGCCGAGGTGGCGATGGAACACCATTTGGGGCTGACCTGCGACCCGGTGGGCGGGTTGGTGCAGATTCCGTGCATCGAGCGGAACGCGGTCGCGGCGATGCGCGCGATCAATGCTTTCCGTATCGCGGATTTTTTGAGCGAGACACGCAAGGTGTCGTTTGACACGGTGGTCAAGACGATGTACGAGACGGGCAAAGACCTTTCGAAACGCTACCGCGAGACCGCCGAGGGCGGATTGGCGAAGAATTTAAAGGTAAAACGGAAGAAGTAACGCCCGTTCACATCAGTTTTACCGGCCTTGTTTTGAAGGCAAAGGAAGTCGATTATGGAAATCGTCGAGGTCAAACAAAAACTGCGCAAACTTAAGCGGTTGGAATGCGCGCTGAGGGCATCGGGGCAATTAAAAACTGTCCCGGTTTTAGTTTGGGACAATTTTTTCGACCTCTCCGAAAACAGCGGCCAAACAAGAAAAAAGACACGATATGATTTAAATCAACTCTGCGAATTGAGCCGTGAGGAATTGAAAACCGTGATCGACGGATATTGGGCGTTCGTATACGGAGAGTTATTTCAGGACAATCTCATACAGGGGCGGCTGTTTTATGACCGCGACGCGCTGATTCAACTGGGACTGCCGTTCGACGCGGACGAGACCGCGGTGAAAAAGCGTTTTCGGGAGCTGGCGAAACAATATCACCCCGACGTCGGCGGCGACGCGGCGAAATTCATCGAATTAATGAATTTGTACCGGCGATTGATTGTTGCATAATTTTTTACGATTAAGGAACCCTCTCGCTTTTATCAACCCGTGATTCTTCGGCTTCGTTTCACTCGCTCAGAATGACAAAAAATGAATAAAAACGGGCGGTAAATTACCGCCCGTTTTTAGTAGGTGTAAGGTTATAAAGTGTAAAGGTTAAAGTGATATTCTTATTTCCTTGAAAAAGTATACGGAAATATCATTTTAAACTTTACGTTTTATGCCTTGTTTTCTTCGCTTTCCTGTTTGTTGTTCATTTGAACATTTTGATTTTTCCGAAAATCAATGCCACAGCCAAACACAGCAAAAGCGTGCCGCCGATGATGATGGCAAAACCATAAGGACTGGAAGAGAGAACCATTCCCTCGGGCGCCAGGTTCATCCCGTAAGCCGAAAAGATGATGGTCGGAATCGAGATGACGATGGTCACGATGGCGAGCACTTTCATCACGATGTTCAGGTTGTTGGAGATGACAGACGCGAACGCGTCCATCATACCGCTCAGAATGCCGCTGTAGATGTTCGTCATCTCGATCGCCTGTTTGTTTTCGACGATGACGTCCTCGAGCAGATCGGAGTCCTCCGGGTATTTCCGGACGATCTCGGTGCGCAGCAGTTTTTCCAAGACGGCTTCGTTGGAGCGCAGCGCGGTCGTGAAATAGACCAAGCTCTTTTCGAGTTTCAGCAGCTCAATCAGTTCGCTGTTCTTGGTCGATTTATGGAGGATATTTTCGATTTCGTCGCTCTTCTTATCGATATTGTGCAGATATTGCAAATATAAAAGCGCGTTCTGGTAGAGGATCTGGAGAATGAATCGGGATTTCATGTTCGTACGAAAATCCCGCGGAGAGCCGGATGCGAAATATCTCAGCACCGGCGTGTTTTCTAGGCACACCGTGATGATCATATTGCCGGTCGTGATGATTCCGAGCGGGATCGTGGAATAGAGCTCTTTCTCGTCTTTTTGTTCTTCAACGGTGGGGATGTTGACGAGAACCATCGTGTAGTTATCATCCAAATCGATGCGCGACCGCTCGTCGGTATCCAGTGCGGATTTGAGAACAGACGCTTCGATGCCGCATTTTTCGGAGATGTCTTTAATTTCGGATTCGTCCGGATTGATCATGGAAATCCAGGCGTTGGCCGCGGGACCCGCGATTTCTTTCAGGCCCGTTTCGGCGGAGAGGTAGTATTTTGTCATGTCTTTCGTCCTTTCTCTGACAAGGCAGAGCAGACGAAAAACCATTCGTTTTCAGACGGATATGGCTTTGCGTGAGCTGCTGCCCGTGCGATTAATATGTGTAAAACTTCGGGGATTCGGTGCAGGGTCCATACACTCACGCTCCTATGCTTCAAATTATATGCCCGCAGTGCGGACAATGTCAGAATAGCATATGAAAAAGGGCTTGTCAATAATAAAAAAACGGTTCGCGAAAAACAAATATCTCCCACCCAAACGGGCGAGAGAATTATACGATCGGTATAAAACCGACAAAATAGTACGAAATCCGCACAGTGAAACGAAATAGCGACCTTTAACAGGATACTTTTGTTGTATTAATGAAAAAAGTAAATGCGAGTTTATATCTTGGAACGGTTTTTGGCCGGGGTGAATAGAAGTGATTATTTTTACATCATGGAGCGCATCTTCACCGGGGCGAACAATAACATCATAACTTATAACTTCGAGCGTAACTTCGCCCTCTGTTCATTGCTGAGGATACGCTTGCGCAGGCGAAGGGATTTGGGCGTGACCTCGATCAGCTCGTCCTCGGCGATGAACTCGATGCAGGCCTCGAGCGACAGCTGGCGCGGCGGGATCAGACGCAGCGCATCGTCGCTTCCGGACGCGCGCATATTGGTGATGTGTTTTTTCTTGCAGACGTTGACGCAGAGATCGCCGGGTTTGGGCGATTCGCCGACGACCATGCCTTCATAGACCTTGGTGTTCGGCGTGATAAACAGTTCGCCGCGCTCCTGGGCGTTATACAAGCCGTAAGTGACCGCTTCGCCGCTCTCGAACGCGACCAAAGCGCCGTTTTGGCGGCGGGTGATCTCGCCCTTAACCGGTGCATAACTGTCAAAGACGCTGCTCATGATGCCCTCCCCGTGGGTGTCGGTCAGAAAATCGCTGCGGTAACCGAACAGACCGCGTGACGGGATTAAAAACTCCAACCGGATGTGGTCGCCCTGCGGCAGCATCTCAACCAGATCGCCCTTGCGCGCGCCGATCTTCTCCATGACTGCGCCGACATACTGCTGGGGCTGGTCACAGACGAGCCGTTCGACCGGCTCACATTTTTGACCGTCAATCTCTTTATATAATACTTTCGGCGCACCGACCATGAATTCATAACCCTCGCGACGCATCGTTTCAATCAGGATCGAAAGATGCATCTCGCCTCTGCCGCAGACCTTGAAGCTCTCGGTGGTCTCGGTCTCGCTGACACGCAGGGAGACGTCTTTGAGCAGTTCTTTCATCAGGCGCTCACGCAGGTGGCGGGAGGTGACGTATTTGCCCTCTTTGCCGGCGAACGGGCCGTCGTTGACCGAGAAGGTCATCTCGACGGTCGGCTCGGAGATTTTGACGAACGGGATCGGCTCCGCTTTGTCGAGCGCGCAGATCGTGTCGCCGATGGTAATATTCTCGATGCCCGAGACGCAGACGATGTCGCCCGCGCCGACGCTGTCCATCGGGACCCGTTCAAGGCCCTCGATGGAATAAAGATTGACCGCCTTTGAGCGATAGGGCGCGTGGGCGCCGTGGAAGTCGCAGATGGTGATATCCTGACCCTTGCTCAGCACGCCGCGTTCGATCTTGCCGATGCAGATTCTGCCGACATAATCATTATAATCGAGCGACGAGACCAGCATTTGAGTCGGGCCGTCGGGATCGATATCGGGCGGGTCGATGTGAGAGAGGATGATCTCAAACAGCGGCCCAAAATCCACAAACGGGCCTTCGGGTGCCATTGAGGCTGTGCCGTCGCGGCCCGAACAGAAAATGACCGGGCTGTCCAGCTGTTCGTCGTTAGCATTCAATGCGATCAATAGGTCCAAGACCTCGTCGACGACCTCATAGATGCGCGCGTCGGGGCGGTCGATCTTATTGACAACCACGATGACCTTGTGTCCCATCGAGAGCGCCTTTTGAAGCACAAAACGGGTCTGGGGCATCGGACCTTCGGCAGCGTCGACAAGCAAAAGCACACCGTCGACCATTTTTAAAACACGCTCGACTTCACCGGAAAAATCGGCGTGCCCAGGGGTGTCGATGACGTTGATCTTAATTCCGTTATAATGGATGGATGTATTTTTTGCTAAAATCGTAATGCCGCGTTCGCGTTCAAGGTCGTTGCTGTCCATTACGCGTTCGGCGACCACTTGATTTTCACGGAATGTTCCGCTCTGGCGCAGCAGTCCGTCGACGAGCGTGGTCTTGCCGTGGTCGACGTGTGCAACGATGGCGATATTTCTTAAATCGGTTCTTTTCAAACGAAAATTGCTCCTTTTTATCGATTCGACGATTGTCCGTTCCGCTATTTCCGGACGGACAAAATATTATTATATACCTGCGCTAATATCCTGTCAAATATACTTTTTTGAAATTTGATTTTTAAAAAACAAAAATAGAACAGAGAGAAAAGAATATTTTTTCATATGTAAAAACATGTAAAGTAAAAACCCGAAATGTAACCGAAATGTAACCGCCAAAGTTTATAATAATCGGGTAATGAGGGGATTTTCCCCCATTCTTCGAATAGTGACAAACGACAGTGATAAGTGAGGTAAATTATGAAGAAAGTAACCAAATACGTACTCATCGCATTGCTGGTATGCGCACTTGCATTCGGCGCGATGCTCAGTACAATGATGCTTTCCGGCGCAAGCAACCTGACACCGGTAAATACCTATATCGATTATCCGACGGGCACGCACGCTGTTGTGCTGGGAAAGACCGGTGTGCGCACCGGTGCGAACACCTGGAAGGTGACGCTGGGCGTGACGAACTTGCTTCAGCAGCAAGTCAGCACCAAACCCATCGAAGTTGCATTAGTCATTGACTCTTCCAGTTCGATGACCATGTATAATGTCGATGGCACCAACAAGACGCGCCTTGCGGTTGTCAAAGAAGCCGCTGAACAGATGATCAACGATCTGTACACCAAAGCGACGACTCTCGGACTTACTATTAAGGTCAGCGTTTCATCGTTCAGTGATTCCACCGGCGTTGATCAGTCGATGTTGTCGATCACCGGTTCTGGAAATAAACAGACGTTGATCAATAAAATCAGAAACATCAACAGAAACGGATATACCAATTTGCAGGGTGGTATTTTAAGAGGTGTATCCACTTTCTACAATAATTTTGATTATTCAATCACAACGACAGGAAGCGGCGATAACAGGACCGTTACCGCCACATCCATCAACAGCAGCGCAACATTTAACGATGCAACTTCTACCAAGTTGATGGTTGTTCTGTCTGACGGTGCGGCAAACCGTTTTTACAGAAGTTCCAATTTTAGCAATATGGTCGGCAGCGGTACGGAAGGGAATCCCTACGCACAGGGTGCCGCTGTTATGGCAGCGAACGCTGTTAAGGATAAGAACATTACGATTTTCTCAATCGGTTTTGCCTATTCAGATAGTACGCTTGAGAATGTCGCTTCATCCAACCCCACTCCTCCTCCTGCTAAACTCTATTATACTGCTACCACCGCCGTTGATCTGTCCACAGTGTTTGAGATCATTACCAATCAGGTAAATTCTCCGGCACTGAGCGATACCATGGGCAGCAATCTCACGACAAGCAGCGGCACCGTCACCGGCCCGACCGGCGTCACAATCGGAAGCAACGGCGCGTTGCTCTCCTGGACACCGACGGCAGCCGATCTTGCCTACAACCACGGCAACTTCATCAGCTACACTGTCACTTTGGATATCACCAATATCGCCGCGGGCGAATATAACAACCAACTTCTCAACAACGCCGCCTCCTTTGGCGTCGTCATCAACGGAACGACCTGCAACGGCAACTTCCCGCAACCGACATGCGAATACGACATCGGCACGCTGGACGTTCAGTTCAAAGCGGGCGCGACCCAAATTGCGACCGCAGAGGCGCAGCAGAAGGTCATCACCGACTGGGGCACACCGACTTTTACAATCAACACCCCTCCGACGACCATTGTTTATAACGGCCAGACCTATTATTATACCGGCAGCACTTATGACAACAACGCCTATACGGTTCCGGGTTCTCATACCCAGACGGCAATCGTCGGCACGCACACCTTGATTCACAATTATGCACTGCATAATCACAATGTGACCTATGCTTATACCGGCACGGTTCCGACCGGCGCTCCGACCGCTCCGGCATCCGCTTCATATGCGGCGGGTACTCCGAACATTTCGGTCGAAGCCAAACCGTCACTGACAGGTTACACCTTCAACGGCTGGAACTCTACCGACGTGACTCCTGCCGGCGGCAAGTTTACGATGCCCGATAAGGACGTCGCATTCAACGGCAGCTGGACGCCGAACGGCAATACAGCATATAAAGTCGAACATTATAAACAAAATACCAACGGCACTTACACGCTTGATGTCTCCGAAAATAAAACCGGCACGACCGGCGCAACCGCAGGATATACCCAGAAGTCCTATACCGGCTACACCTATCAGCCGACTTTGACGACTTCTACAAACAACTTCATCATCGCGGGCGACGGTTCACTGGTCATCAAGCTCTATTATGCGCTCAACACCCACTCGGTCAGCTATCAATACACAAACACCGCACCGACCGGTGCAACCGCGCTTCCGGGAACGACCCTCGGGGTCTCTTACGGTTCAACCGTGACGGTTGCCGGCAATGCGACGGCTCAGGGTTACACCTTCAGCGGCTGGGCAAGCACCCAGACCACAGCAACTGCGGGACAGACCTTCCCGATGCCTGACCAGAACGTGGTCTTCTCCGGCAGCTGGACACCGAATGCCAACACGGCATATACGGTCGAGCATTATAAACAAAATCTCGGCGGTTCTTATAGTCTCACGCCGGATGATACCGACAGCTTGACCGGAACAACCGGAACAGCCGCGGCGTTCGCTGCGAAAACCACCTACTCCGGCTTCACTTATGCACCCGCCCTGACGAGCTCCAACAACACCGTCGGCTCCGATTTTATCATCAAGGGCGACGGCACGCTGGTTATCAAGCTCTATTACACCCGCAACAGTTATTTGGTCAGCTATCAATATACCGGATCGGTTCCGACAGATGCGACAGCGCTCCCGACTACAATCGGTGCTTCCTACGGAGCAACCGTGACGGTCGCGGCCAATGCGGCAGCCACCGGTTATACCTTCGGCGGCTGGGCCACCACCGACGCAATTGTCAGCGGAACCACCTTTGCGATGCCTGCAAACAGCGTTCTGTTCACCGGCTCGTTCGCCCCGACCACCGTCAACTATACGGTTAACTACTATCTGCAGAAACTCGACGGCAGCGGTTATGAACTTCAGACAGCCGATACGGCGACTAGAACCGGACTCACAGGCGCTCCGGGTTTCTACGCGGCCAAGAGCTACACCGGTTATACGTTCAAAGCAGCCACTTCCAACAACACCGACAACGGTATCTTTATCATCAAAGCAGACGGGTCACTGGTCATCAGCGTTTATTATAACGTGAATATCCACAACGTCAGCTATTCCTTCACCAATACCGTTCCGGGCGCTTCGACCCTCCCGGCCACAATCGGCGTCTCCTACGGCGCAACCGTGACAGTCGCGGGCAATGCGACGGCTCCGGGTTACACCTTCGGCGGTTGGGCCAGCACCCAGACCACTTCGACTGCGGGCCAGACCTTCACGATGCCTGACGGTGACGTTGCGTTCGCCGGCGGATTCACCCCGAACGAGAACACTGCATATATAGTTAACTACTATACGCAGAATCTCGACGGCATCAACTACACGCTTGCCGCTTTTGAGAACAAGGCCGGTACCACCGGAACGACCGGTTCTTATGACACGACCAAGACCTTCACGGGCTTCACCTTCCAAAAGGCAGAGTCCAACCTGACCCCGAACACCGATTTCACCATCGCAGGCAACGGCTCGCTGGTCATCAATGTCTATTACACGCGTAATAGCTATACGGTGACTTACACCTACACAGGCACGGTGCCCGCGGGCGTCACACCGGTCAACAACTTCACGGTCGGCGCTTCCTTCGGCGCAAACGTGACGGTTCTCAGCGCGACTTATCCGAACACGCACCTCTTCAGCGGATGGACACCCACCGGTATCGGCGTTTCGACCGGCACCTTCGCGATGCCCGCCAACAACGTCACCTTCACGGGTTCGTTCTCCGAAGCGGCAGCCGGATATACGGTTGAACATTATACGCAGAATCTCACAGGCGGCGGATTTACAAAGGTCGATACGATCGGCGCTTCCGGTAACATCGGCTCGGCGGCTTCCTTTACGCCTAAATCCTATGAGGGCTTCACCTTCGCCCCGTCCCTGACGACTTCCACCAACACCGTCGGCACGCAGTTCATCATCAAAGCGGACGGCACGCTGACCATCAAGCTCTATTACACCCGCAACAGCTACGAAGTCAGCTACAGCTACACCAACACCGTTCCGGGCGCGAGCACACTTCCGGCAACCATCGGCGCATCCTATAACGCGACGGTGACGGTTGCGGCGAACGGCACGGCTGCGGGTTACACCTTCAGCGGCTGGAGCACCACCGATGCGACCGTCAGCGGCGGCACCTTCACGATGCCCGCAAAGAATGTCGCTTTGAGCGGAGGCTTCACACCGAACACCAACACTGGGTTTAAGGTTGAACACTATAAGCAGACCCTTGCCGGCACTTACGGCACGACACCGGACGATACGGATAATCTGTCCGGTACCACCGGAACAACGGCCTTGTATACGGCAAAGAACTACACCGGCTTCACCAACGACAGCTCCGCCACCACTTCAAACACCGGAAACTTCATCATCAAGGGCGACGGCACGCTGGTCATCAAGCTCTTCTATACCCGCAATACCAACTATAAATACAATGTCGAATACCGCAAGGACAGCGCCACAGGTACGCTGCTGGATTCCAAGACGGTCAACAACCGCACCTGGGGCCAGACCTACAGCGAAACAGCAATCGACATCACCGGCTATACCGCGCAGGCCCCGCTGACTCAGAACATCAGCATCGATGCAGACGGCAAGACCATGATCTTCATCTATAAGGCTAACAAGCACAATGTCACCTACCAGCTGACCGGAACCATTCCGACGGGCTTCAACACCTCGGTTCTGGCAGGTCTCGGTGCGACCGGCGTTGAATTCAAAACCGCGATGACCAGAGCGGCAGACCTGACGGCTCAGAATTACAACTTCACCGGTTGGACCACAAGCGATGTCACCGTCGGCGCTTCCGGCAATTACACGATGCCCGATCAGGATGTCGTCTTCACCGGCTCGTTCACGCTGATGCCCGCTTGGGTCGTCTATGAGTACACCGGAGACGTGCCCGCAACAGCGGCTGCACTTCCCGAGACCAAGTATTATAACCTCAATAACGGCGTGACCGTCGCAGCGGCTCCGGCAGCCGTCACCGGCTTCACCTTCGAGGGCTGGACCAGAAACGGTTCCGCAGCTTCCAACTTCACGATTACAACCGCGGGCGAATACAAGATCGTCGGCAACTGGGTCCGCAATTCCCATAAGGTGACCTATCAGTACGACTCCTCGGCTCCGACAACCGCTCCGGCAGTCCCGACACAGGCAACTGTCCCGTTTGAGCAGAATGTCTTCGTAGACACCACAGTCGGCAACATCACCGGTTACACCTTCAAGGGTTGGGTGCCGACCTCGGGGATCAGCACTGCGGATATCACCAGCGGCAGCTTCTCAATGCCCAACAACGACGTGGTCTTCACAGGCAGTTGGGCCATCAACAAGCACAATGTCTCTTACCAGCTGACCGGAGAGATTCCGGCGGGCTTCAACACTTCGGTCCTCGCAACCCTCGGTGCTTCCGGAGTTTCGTATAACGCTCCGATGACCGTCGCGGGTCCGCTCTCGTTCACCAATTATGAGTTCCACGGCTGGACCAGCGGCCAAGTCACACCGTCCAACGGTGGATATCAGATGCCCGACAGCGACGTGGTCTTCACCGGTTACTTCACCAAGAAACTCTTCACCGTCAGTTATGTCTATTCCGGTACCGTTCCGCAGGGCGCTCCGGCGCTTCCGGCCGGTGGCTCCTATGAAGTCGGTAAAGAAGTCACCATGGCTTCGCCGGTCAGCATGATGGGCTATGCCTTCTACGGCTGGAGTTCTAACGGTGTCGCAGTTGTGAACGGCAAGTTCACGATGCCCGCTCATGACGTGGTGTTTACCGGCAGATGGGTCCAGGAGACCTCTTCGGTGCCCTCATCGATCCCGTCCGAGCCCTCGATTCCGTCCTCGACGCCTTCGAGCGTTCCGTCCAGTGTCCCGTCCAGCACTCCGGCCACCGTTGTTTCTTCCAGACCGACGGTTTCCATCAATGACACTTCTGCCCCGCTCGAAGTCATCGCAATGGGCGGCGAAGAGAATATGACGGCGACCATCATGATCGCGGCGTTCTCGGCAATCATGCTGGCTGCGGTCGTTGTGATCGGCAAAAAGACCCGTAAAGTCAAGAAATAATCATCGTACAAACGAATTTGCTTAACGAACGAGAGCGCCCAATCAGCGCTCTCTTTCGTTTGTTGAGGCAAATTGCCGGCAGCGTGGCGGTCAGATTGTGAAAAGTGTTTTTTACAGCACTTTTGCCGCAACACGAAAAAGACATAATATTTATATCCCCACTTCCGGAGGGGTAAATATAAAACGAATCTATTTTCAGCCGGGAGTATTCAAAAGCGCTCTTTTCTTTTACAAAGATTGAAAATGTAAGATCGTATATTTTCCCAAAAGCGGCATAAAAACGGAAAAACGGCAAAAAATAGAACAAAACCGCGGATCATACGCGATGAAAAGGAGATTATTATGTCGTTTCGAAAGAAAGCCGGACGGCTTGCGGTTTTTGTGACCGCATTGATTTTGTGTATATCCATGACCGCGGCGGGATTGGAATTCAATGCCGGCGCCGTCATTCTCAAACAGGGCAGCACCGGAACCAAAGTGAAAGAGGTTCAGACGCGTCTGAAGAATTGGGGATATTATAAAGGAAGCGTCGATGGGATCTTCGGTTCGAAGACCAAAACAGCGGTCGTATGGTTTCAGCGAAACAACGGCCTGACACAGGACGGCATTGTGAGCGCGGCGACTTTCCGCGCGCTCGGAATCGCATCCGGCGGTTCAAGCGGTTCGGGCAGCGGCGTGGCGGGATATTCCGACAGCGATTATAAACTGCTCGCGCGCCTGATCTCGGCGGAAGGGCGCGGGGAGCCGTATACGGGGATGGTCGCGATCGGCGCGGTCATCTTGAACCGTGTCAAGCACCCGTCGTTTCCCAATACCATCAGCGGCGTAATTTATCAGAGCGGCGCTTTTACCGCGCTTACCGACGGCAATTTCAACCAGCCGGTCATCGACAGCGCCTACAAAGCCGCCCGGGACGCGTTGAACGGATGGGACCCGAGCGGCGGCGCAATCTATTACTATAATCCCGCCAAGACCTCCAATCGGTGGATGCGTTCCCGCCCTGTCATTGTCACCATCGGGGGCCATGTGTTCTGCAGCTGACCGAATCAACTTCACGCGCCGGTCGATAAAAGGATATTGCACTTCGGCAATATCCTTTTTAATAGCGATTAATAAATGGAAAGAACCCTCTTCGGCATTTTCCGATTGGCAGTTTGACCGATATTGACATCCGAAAGCCGGTTTGATAAAATAAGAAAAGAACGATTTATCGGAGGGAATGCGGATGAGATGTCCTAACTGCGGCAAAAAAATCCCGGACGGCAGTCAGTCCTGCCCCGGCTGCAAAACGATATTCCGAATAAAAACGGTTCAAAACAACGCATTATCCGATCCGCAGCTCGGCCGTCTGCTGTATTTCGGATTGTTTGTGAGCGCGACTCTGATCACCGTCTTTATCTATTTAAAATGGCAGACAACCGGTATCGGCGAATCCTATTCGCTGGCGAAGATGACCGAGATGTATGCGAACGATTCTAAAATAGCGGGTTGGTTTACCAATGCGACCTATGTCGTGCTGTGCCTCCAGCTGCTCGCCGTTGTCATGTGGATCATCACTTATTCAAAACCTTCACCCGTGATTCCGCTGCTTGCGGGCGGCGTGACATTGATCGGAACGCTTGCTTTTCTGATCATGGCGATTTTCGGCCTCGGCGAGGCCTTTCAAAAAATTCCGAATTTTACGAGAACCGCGAGCGTGATCCCGTATCTGACACTGCTGCTTTCGGCGGGCGAGATCGCTTGCGCGTGGCTCAGCCCGAAACTGCTCAAAGCGGTTCCGGGGGAGGCCGTCCGGACCGAGAAAACAACGGGACAGAGCAAAATTGCCCATGCCGGCAATGAAAGCGCCAAAAAGCTGCTCGACGAACTGGACGGTACCGTCATACGTGACGAAAATAAATCAAACGGCGTAAAACACGGCGGGAAATAATCCTCTTTAAAAACAGGCCGAAACGGTTGACATCGAAATTTCTTTGTGTTATAATGCGGTCTGTTCGCGTGAGCCATTAGCTCAGTCGGTAGAGCACATGCCTTTTAAGCCTGGGGTCCGGAGTTCGAGCCTCCGATGGCTCACCAGAAAAAATCGTTTGCGGAAAGCAAACGATTTTTTAATGAAGTGTGCAGCGCCAACATCTGTTGGCGTAACACATGAAGTGCCCTGCGGGCATGAAGTACTGCTTCGCAGTATGAAGTACCTGCGGGCATGAAATTAAAAAAGCGCAGCACACTTCACTTCACGTTGAGCAAATCATAATTTGTGAAACACTTCATTTCTCGCCGCAGCGAGATACTTCATTTTGACGAAGTCGATACTTCATTTTTATGTTGCCCAGAGGCATTCCGGAAACGGGATGCCTTTTTCGTTATGGACTCGATATGTTGGCGGCTTGTATTGACTTGAATGATCTGTTGCGGTAGAATGCAGGGGATGAATTCATTGAAAGAATGAGGGATCTTCTATGGGGCAAAATCGGATTTATTCAGGTGAGGTCAGACCGGTTCACGCCGCTTCCTGGTGGAGCGAGATCGGCGACCTGCTTTGGCCGGATATCGAGGTGCAAAAGCGCATCAAAGCAAAAGCAAAAGCCATCTATGAGGCAGACATCGATACCTGTGTGAATTTCGGGCTGCATACGAGATTCGACTTCTCCGACTATTTTTACAGTTATCACGGTTATTTGAATCAGGTCTGCGAAGAACTCCACAAATACGGCATCAGGTTCATCGACCATTATTCCTGCAATGTGGTCGAACGGCCGAAAGACGAACAGGAGCTCTTTACGCTTCATAAAAACCACCGCCATCACGTGCTGCTGCACAAGGACTTTCAGGCCGCGGAAAACGCCTGTTACGAGGGACACCGGTTTTGGGATATCTGCGAAGTCGATCTGCGCGACGGCAGCAGGGGATATACGCCGGGTTATCAAGGGGAACTCTTCTGCCACAACAACCCGGCTTTCCTCGATATGCACAAAAAATATCTGAAGCGGCTCGTAAAAGAGGTCAATTTCGATGCTGTTGAAGTCGACGATATGTGCATTTATGCCTACTTTGCCGACTGCGGGTGCGAATATTGCAGGGAACGGTTCCGTCGGGATTACGGACGGGAAATTCCGCTGCTCGATGACAAAGACTTCTGGGGAGACACCTCTGAAAATCCGTTTTATTGGGGAAATTACGATAATCCGGCGTTCCGCGATTATGTTCGGATGCGCACCGACGGAATCCGGGAACACATTGCGATGATCAAGGAATGCGTGGCGCCGAAGCCGCTTTTGACCTGCTGTTCTTCGACCGGTCCGCTCTATCTCAACTCTTTGGCGCTAGATCTCGAAAAATCGGAAGATATCCTCGATCTCGTCATGCTTGAAAACTGCGGCATCACCTGCAGCGCCGTGAACTGGATTCGAAACGACGCCGAGGCGATGCAGCAAAAAGACATCGCCGAGAAGATGGGCCACGCACCGGCGATTGCGCTGAGTTATACGGTCTATGAAGACGGGGCATATCTCGGCTGGGCCCTGGCCCGTTTTTGGGGAGCGGCAAACTGGTCGAGCACGCTGCCCGGGCGGCTGATGGAAATTCCCGATGACCAAAAGACCACCGAGGCGCTGGTCGGGCCGCTCAACGTCTGGGAGAAGAAGCACAGCCTCATCGTTCCGCTCGATTGCAAAGACATTTTAAATGTCCGAATCGTCTCGAACCGGTATAACCGCGAAAACGGGATTACGAAAAACGGGAAAGACGTCTGGAGCCGAATTACCGCATGGACCGACGGATTTGTCCGTAATAACCTGAGTTACCGTTTTGTCCGCTATCGCGAACTCGCCGACGCGGACGCGCTGAAATCGGAGATAACCCCGATCGTGATGGACTGCAACGCCTGTGTAACGGATAAACAGCATACCGCCGTAAAGGAATTTTTAAAAACGGGCGGGAAACTGATCATAGCCGCCCTGTACGGCACGAAGGACGAAAAGGGCTTTGACCGCCCGACATCGCTCCTCGATGAGCTGAAAGCGGGGAATTACCCCGGGCTTGTGCTTGCCGGCGGCGCGGAGGAGATACCGGAACTGCTCGAAAAGGGGATTTTGACCCCTGCCGTAAAAATCATCAAAGGCGATGCCCGCCGCGTTTGCCGGGCAAGGATGATTGAAGGCCGGCTGGCGGTACACATCCTGAACACCAATCTGACGGCGGTTGCGCATGAGCGGGTGACGACGGTGGGCGACGTGCCGGTTCTGAAAAATATCCTGAGCGATTCGAGCGACGACGAGTTCGTGATGGAAGTGACCGGAGAAAATCTGCCTGAGCTGCGAGATTGCAAATTAAAATCTCCCGAACTCGGAGACCATCACCGCGAGATCCGGGTTGAAAAGATCCGGGGCGGCTGGCGGCTGTCGTTCAGCGTCAAAGATATTAAGATTTACGCAATCGCCGAGTAAAAAGACTTTGGTCTGACAAATCACGTTGGGAACTGTTTTGAAGCTGTCCCCGTGTATTTCATAAATTCACTGGGTGCCGAACAATTCGGCGACCGGGGCGATGGCTTTTTGCAATTCTCCGATAGTTTGATTCAGCTTGTTAAAGTCAACCTTTTCAAGCACGTCTGCGGCTTTTCCCACATCCTCGGACAGCGCCTGCCAGTCGACTGCCTTGAGATTTGCCGCCACCAGGGTGAGGTCGTTGATAGTGCCGACCACGCGGGGCAGCAGCACCACGCCGGCTGAAACCGCTAAGATCAATACCACCACCGTGCAAAATGCGCAAAGGCGGGCTGCGGACAGGAGTTTGCGCGCATAATCGTCATTATCCATAATGATTGTCATCCTTTCATATTCCTGATACCAATAAATATGGTCTCATCGCCGAATGTATGTTTTTATCTTAATCTCTGCCGGGCAATTTAAAAGTCGAATGTACGGGAGTAAACGTGCGGGAGTGATGAGATTTGTAAAATGATGCGGGAACCGCTCTTAACGGTTCCCGCATCGGTTGGATTATTTTACGTCGGGCGGATTGGCCGCCTTGGATTTGGCGCGTTTCACCTTTCTGCGATGCACAAGCAATATGATCATTACGATGATTAGAGCGATGATTACGAGGAACGGCAGTATCGCCACCAGCGCTACAACGCACCATTTGGCAAATTTCCAAATTGCTTTTACCGAGACGGTAAACGCGTTTCCGATGCGCTGCCAGAAGGTCTCGGGTTCGGGCTGAGTCGTCTCCCCGACTTCCCGCAAGCTGATGGTCACAGTGGAATATTCGACCTGCGAGTCATATCGCTGCAGTGTACCGGTCAGCGACTCGATTTGATAGCGCACATTCGAAAGCGCGTTTTCAATCGTAAGGATGTCTTCCATGCTATCGGCTTTTTCGAGCAGCGCCAGATAGCGCTCCTCCTGAACCCGCAGAGTTTTCAGATGCGCCTCGGTATCATAATAACTGCCGGTGATATCCTGCGTGCTTTTCGTGTTGGAGATGACGTTGCCCATAAGGGTGACGTCATTTAAAAAGGCGTCAAGGTTCGAAGCGGGGATGCGCATGGTCAGCGCAGCACTTCGTTTCCCAGTCGAATTGAGATTGACGCCGACTTCGGAAGCGCCTTCGATGTAGCCGTTTGCCGCCGCGCAGCGGGCTTTGATTGCCGGGAGCGTTTCTTCATACTTCAGTGTCTCCATGGTGATTGCGACGTTATAAATCAGCTTCCGGCTCGACTGAACGGGAGGAACGCTGCTGCCGCTTGCGGTAGTCATTGACGGCGCCGATGCTACCATTGCCGGAGCGCTTGCAACCGAGGCCACCATGCCGCCCTTCGTATCATAATCGGTGGCAGGAGCCATTTCGTTTAACTGGCCGTTGAGTCCCATTGCGTGTAATTGATCATCAGGAGCTTCCCTCGATGTTGCCGAGCAGCCGCCCATCAGCAACACCAATACAATCAGAAATAACAATGCCTTTTTCATGTTTGCTTGCCATCCTTTCCCTGTTTGAAATGTAAACGGTCTTGTATGATAAATCCGGCTGATGCCGAAAACCATAACCCGTGAAGCGGCGCGGTTTGCCGTTTTTTGCTTGAACAGAGCGCTGTCTCATGATAATATGAGTGTGAGGGGTGAGAAAATGTTACAGGCATTCTACACAAATATTTCCAACGTGGATATAGAAGACCAAAACAACCTCCGGCTTTGCGGAGAAAAACTCGTCGGAATACACAATAAAAAAGCGATCCGACAGTCAATGGGCGCGCGGCTGCTGCTTTGCAAAGTGCTTGCGGAGCAATATCCGCAGATTCCTCTGCCGCCGGTAATGACCGAGAATCAAAACGGAAAACCGTATCTTGCGCAGGGCGGGGTCTATTTCAATCTCTCGCATTCGGGCGACTATGCGGCGCTGGTACTTTGCGACGAGGAGGCGGGCATCGACATCGAAAAGCTCGAACCGCCCAGAATCGCCGTCGCGAAGCGGTTTTTCTCGAAGCCGGAATATGACTGGCTTTCAAGGCATCCGATGGATTTTTACGAATTATGGGTGTTAAAAGAGAGCTATGTAAAAGCGCTCGGGACCGGGCTGACCACACCGTTGTCTTCATTTTCAATTGTTGTCGGGGATGATATTTCACTGGCGGGAGACGGCCGGGGCGCTTTTGCGTTCTGTTTGTTCAATCAGCCGGAGGGTTACCGGCTGGCGGTCTGCAAACGGGGCGTGAGAGAGGAATGCAGCCTCGTTGAAATCAATATTGATCCAGAGGGCCGGTATATTCGGCCGTAACCGCCGTGCTGCAATAACCCATGATGATCGGGTCCGTGACAGCGAGTTTGCGGCGGCGGATCTGTTTTACTTCATCCTCGGGGATATTGCCCTCGATGGTGGTGATATAGGCGATGCCATTCTCGGTTGCGGTGCCGGTCACGATGCCGATGTGGTTGGGATAACCGGCGTATTCGCTGTCAAAAACAATCAGGTCGCCGCGCGCAGGAATAAAACTGCCGTGGGCGTCATAATAGCGGTTTTTACGCTTGAACCAGAGGCCGGTCGCATAGGCCGAATCATTCCATGGATAGACCGTGTCGATGAAACTCGTGCCGAGTTGAGTCTCCGCCTGTTTTAGGCAGTACATCACGAATTCGGTACACCACTGGGCATGCGGATTTCCGAATAGTTCCCCGTAGATGGTTTTGCCGTCTTTGACCGGATATTGCGGCTGCTGCTCGGCGATGCTGATGAAGGCCTCAATGAATTGGCCCAGAGAGATCTCACGGGGTTGGCCAGACGGAGTGACGGATGAGGCGGAAGACGCTTTTGAAGGCGCGGAGACGACAGAAGGGGCAGAGGAAATCATCGATGATGAAGATGCGGCAGACGCCGCGGGCGTTGAATAGCCCGAGAGCGAACCGAGCGTGATCTGGTCGGGAGAGGAAGAGGCACTTTCTCCTTTTGCCGACGAACAGCCGAACGCGCCCGCCGTCATCAACAGAGCGGCGAGCAGCGTAATTGTTTTTTGTGAAAACCGGCGCATCAGAGCTTGACGATGCTCTCGATTTCGATGAGAAGATCTTTCGGCAGCCGTGAGACCTCGACGCAGGAGCGTGCCGGAGGGTCTTTTTTAAAATAAGAGCCGTAGATCTCGTTGACTTTGCCGAAATCGTCCATGTTTTTTAAAAAGATGGTAGTCTTGACAATATTGTCGAGTGTCAATCCCTGAGCGGAGAGCAGGCCTTTGATGTTCTCCATGACCTGACGGGCCTGGGCTTCAACGCCTTCGGGTGCGGTGTTGGTCTCGGGGTTGATGCCGATCATGCCGGAGCAAAAGACAAAACCGCCGGTCTCGACCGCCTGACAATAGGGGCCGAGCGCCTTGGGCGCCGATCCGCACGCGATAATTTTTTTCTCCATGATTTGTTTCTCCTTATTGATAAGGCTGCCGATGGCGGCCAATCTGTTTGTGATTATTTTATCACTTCATTGTAAATTATGCAAATAACGAATTTGTAAGAAAAAGAGGAGCGCACGCAAAGGCGGCAGAGGCGCACTTTGTGCGCCTCTGCATTGAAATCGCGGCACGATGAAATCAGCGAAATTTTACTTTGCGTTTAAACTTTAACCTTTACACGAAGAGGTTTTAATCACTGGGTCCGACGACTTCGTCGGGAACAACGGTCGGTTCGGCAGTTTCACTCTCGGCGGCAGCGGGCAGAGAGACCTCGGCCAACGTTGACGCTTCGGCGCGTTCGGGCGAAAAACCGTGCATAAATCCGCCCAGAGCTTTGCAGCAGACGTCTCCGCCGATCACCTCTTCGTTGCGTACGATCACATTGATGACCACTTTGTCGGTGACGCCCGGATAGTTGGTGATGACAAAGGTGTAGCGGGTCGCCTTTTCACCGCGGTATTTCGTCAGGTCATAACCCTGATTCTTCTGGATGGTGTTATACCGCTCGAGCACCGTGTCGAAATTTTTCGGGATGTAGATAGCGATCGTCTCTTCGGGCGTCTCTTCGATCTCCCAGCCGAACTGTTTGATAAATTTGACCAGATCCGCCTGACCGGTTACGGCGTTGTTGCGCGAGGAGGTCTCTTCGGAGGTTTTGCCTCCGCCTCCGGTCGCAATCAAAATCACCACGATGACGGCCGCGATCAAAATCAGCGCAAAGGCGAGAATTTTCTTGTTTAGTTTAAATGACCATACCATCATATAAAAACGCTCCCTCTCCGATACTGTCAAAGTATATTGAGAGAGCGCGTCCGATATGACACAAACAGGGCTTTTTTCGGCCCTCAGCGAGGCAGAATGAGCCGAACGGCATGCTGCAGGTTAACGGCCCTGCAGTCGGTATATTCCCCGCCGTTTTCGCCGTCGAGCGTAAAAGCCAGCGGGACTTCCGATTGAAAACGGATTTTTGACGCATGGTGAAGGGAGATCAGCTTTCCGTCATAGTGCCGGTTCACCGCCTCGTCAATCAATTGCCCGATCTGCATGGTGTCGGGCTTTCGGACCAGCATCACCTCAAATTTACCGTCGCGCAGATTGACCTGGTCATCGGAGAGCCGCATCACCCCGCCGACCGAGGTCGAATTGGTCACCGCGCCGAAAATATACTCGCCCTCCTCGGTCTCGCCGTCGCAGGTGACTTTGACCCGAAACGGCCTGATATCGCCGACGGAGCGCAGACCGCCCATCAGATAGGCGGCATGGCCGAAAAGGTTTTTGTCTTTTTGCGGGGTCTCGTATGAAACTCTCGTAAAAGCGCCGAAAGACGCCACATATGTAAAATAGCGGTTTTGGAATTCGCCGATATCTTCATAATACAGATCGCCTGTCACAAGATTGCCGGCCGCTTTGAAAATCGAGAGGGGCAAGCCGAGCGATTTGGCCAGATCGTTGGTCGTGCCGCACGGAATATAGCCGATCGGGACGTCTTTTCCCGATAGCATGATACCGCTGATGACTTCGTTGAGCGTGCCGTCGCCGCCGCAGCAGCCGACAACGTCATAATCGCCCGCCGAAGCCGCAAGCAGGTGTGTGGCCTCAGCGCGGGCGGAGGTGATGTGTACCGAGACGGTATAGCCTCCGTCGCAAAGAATCTTTTTGATTTTCCCGATGCTGCGGACAGCCTGCATTCGGCCTGCGGTCGGATTGACGATTAAAAGCAGCTTTTTTTGTAAGCAGTCCATAGGCGATCCCCTAACTTCAGCGGAAAAGATAAGCGGAGATGCCGCCGATCAGCGTCAGCGTCATCAGGACCGCAAGCACAATCGCCAACACCCTTTTTTTCATTTTTCCTTTACCGCCCCTCGCCGTTTCCTGATTTTTTCTTATTATAATGCCGAAGCCCTGTTGATGTCAATCCGAATGTTTGACTATTGCATTTTTCGACGGAGTGATGTATAATGAAACCGCGCTAAAAAGCGTAAGTTGAACAGAATCATTTAGGAGGGTTTTTAATGAAAAAAGCGCTTTCTGTTTTGCTTGCCGTCGTAATGCTGGTATCACTGGCTGCATTCGTCGGCTGCGGCAGCAAGACATCCTCGACAGCGTCTTCCGTCGAGTCCACCCCGTCGGTTGAATCCACGACACCTTCGGTTGAATCCACCGCGTCGGTTGCGTCCGTCGAATCCGCCGCGTCGGTTGCGTCCGTCGCTTCGACTGCGTCGACCGCATCCAAGACATCCACGGCGACTTCGTCCAAGGCCTCTTCCGCGGCGTCCACGACTTCCACGCCGAAAGAGACTTTTGAAATTGCGTTGGTCACCGATATCGGCACCATCGACGACAAATCCTTCAACCAGGGCGCCTGGGAAGGCCTTGTCAAGTATGCGACCGAGAAGAAAATCACCCATAAATATTATCAGCCCAAAGAAAAGAGCAACGCTGCTTATCTCGAAGCCATTGATCTCGCCGTAAAAGGCGGAGCCAAAATCATCGTAACCCCGGGCTTCCTGTTCGAAGTTCCGATCTATCAGGCTCAGACCAAGTATCCGAGCGTCAAGTTCATCCTTTTGGACGGACAACCCCACACCGAGGATTATAAGACCTATAAGACCGAATCGAACGTCCTCTGCATCCTCTATGCAGAAGAGCAGGCCGGTTTCTTTGCCGGTTACGCGGCAGTCAAAGACGGCTTCACCGAGCTGGGCTTCCAGGGCGGTATGGCTGTTCCGGCCGTCATCCGTTACGGTTACGGCTTCATCCAGGGTGCTGAGCAGGCCGCAAAGGAAATGAACCTTGCTGCCGGTTCCATCAAGATCAAGTACAACTACTCCGGCGACTTCGCAGCCACCCCCGAGAACCAGACACGTGCAGCCGGTTGGTATACCGCCGGAACACAGGTCATCTTCGCCTGCGGCGGCGCAGTCGGCAACTCCGTCATGGCAGCTGCTGCGGCGCAGAAGGACAAGTGGGTCGTCGGCGTTGACGTTGACCAGTACAACGAGTCTCCCACAGTCATCACTTCCGCAATGAAGATGCTCGGCGAATCCGTCTATCAGGCGCTTACGTCCGCTTACGGCACCTCTTTCGAGGGCGGCAAGACCTGGACGCTCGACGTGACCCGCAAGGGCGTCGGCCTCGCGATGGATCACAACAAGTTCCTTACCTTCAAGGCGGCTGATTACACTGCCTGCTTCAACAAGGTCGTTGACGGTACTTACAAAGTCAATAACAAGTCCGATATCAAAATCGCGGACCTGGGCCTGAAGTATGTTGTTGTCACTGAGATCGCTGACTAAACAGAAAATTTAAGTTATACCCGTAAACAAACGCATGCGCTTGTAACGCAGGGTGCGTTGAACGGCAGGCGGAAAGGCGTTAATTTGCGCCTTTCCGCCTTGCCGTAGCAAAGCCCGCCAAACAGGATCATCATGCCCGGGCCTTCAAGGCATTACCGGAAAACTTCGAAAGATGAGGATTTCCGACTGAAAGGAAATGGCTGAGATGGATACTATTATCGAGATGCGCGGCATCACCAAGGAATTTCCCGGAATCAGAGCGAACGACAAGGTGACGCTGCAGGTCAAAAAGGGCGAAATCCATGCGTTGCTCGGAGAAAACGGCGCAGGGAAATCGACCTTGATGAGCGTGCTCTTCGGCATGTACGAACCCGAAGAGGGTGAGATTTTCCTGCGCGGGCAAAAAGCAAGGATCTCCGGGCCGAAAACGGCCAACGATCTCGGCATCGGAATGGTGCATCAGCATTTTAAACTCGTCCACAATTTTACCGTTTTACAAAATATCATCCTCGGCGACGAGACCACGAAATTCGGCTTTTTAAAAATGGAGCAGGCCTGTAAAAAAGTTGTCGCTTTATCGGAACGGTATGGGCTGAAAGTCGAACCCGACGCGCTGATTTCTGACATCACGGTCGGAATGCAGCAGCGCGTTGAAATTTTAAAAATGCTCTACCGCGAAAATGAAATATTGATCTTCGACGAGCCAACTGCGGTTTTGACTCCGCAGGAGATCACCGAGCTGATGCAGATCATGCGCGAATTGATCAAAGAGGGGAAATCGATCTTATTTATCACCCATAAACTCGAGGAGATCATGGCGGTCGCCGATCGCTGCACGGTGCTGCGGCTCGGCAAATGCGTCGGTACCGTAGACGTCAAAGACGTCACCGTCGAAAAGCTGTCTGAGATGATGGTTGGCCGCAAAGTGGATCTGGTCGTCCATAAAGACCCGAAAACGCCCAAAAACTGCGTACTTCAGGTCGAGGGACTGATGATGAAAACCCGCGGCAGCACGAAAGAAAAACTGAAAGACATCAGTTTTGAGGTCAAGGCGGGCGAGATCGTGTGCATCGCGGGCGTCGACGGAAACGGCCAGAGCGAATTGATTTATGCGCTGACCGGTCTGATGGTTCCCGACAGCGGCAAAATTTTATTAAAAGGCGAGGACATCACCCGCCGAAGCATCCGTTACCGCAACACCCACGGCATTTCGCATATTCCCGAGGACCGGCATAAATACGGGCTGGTGCTCGATTATACGCTGGCAGAAAACCTCGTACTCCAGCAATATTTTGAACCCCGTTTTTCGACTGCGGGATTTTTGAGAAAACGTGAGATCAACGCCTATGCCAAGACCCTTGTCGAACAATTCGACATCCGGACCGGCGCGGGCATTTCGACAAAAGCGCGCAGCATGTCCGGCGGAAACCAGCAAAAAGCCATCGCCGGGCGAGAGATCGCACGAAACCCCGAATTGCTGCTCGCCGTACAGCCCACGCGCGGCCTCGACGTCGGCGCCATCGAATATATGCACCGCCAGATCGTCCGGGCGCGTGACAACGACAAGGCCGTTTTGGTGGTCTCGTTTGAACTCTCGGAAGTCATGAACCTCGCCGACCGCATTTTGGTCATGTTCGACGGGCAGATCGTCGCAAACGTAAAACCCTCGGAGGTCACCGAAAACGAACTCGGCCTCTATATGGCCGGCGCGAAGGGAGGAACGAGAAAATGAGAGACCAAAAGGGACTCATCAAGGTGCTTGCTGCCCCCGATATCTCAAAGGCCTCCGGCGCGATCTCCTCGGCCGCTGCGATTGCGGTCGGCTTGATTTTCGGATTCATCATCATGCTCATCAGCGATCCGCAGCAGGCATGGGCCGGTTTTAAAATGATTCTGACGGGCGGTCTGTCGACCCCCAAAGATTTCGGCAACGTACTATATTACGCAACGCCGATTATCATGACCGGTCTCTCGGTGGCCTTTGCGTTCAGGACGAGCCTTTTCAACATCGGCGCTTCGGGTCAGTTTATCATGGGCGCTTACGGAGCGGTGCTGGTCGGTGTCAAAATGACTTCGCTCGGTCAGGTTCAATGGTTTGTCGCATTGCTCACCGCGATGATCTTCGGCGCGGTATGGGCGATTCTGCCGGGTGTTTTGAATGCGTTTTTCAACGTGAATGTGGTCATTTCCTGCATCATGCTCAACTATATCGGCATGTACACGGTCAATATGCTTGTCAAGGCGACGGTCTTCCATCAATACACCAACCGGTCGCTGCCGGTTGCGGATACCGCCAACATTCCGAAAATGGGGCTTGATAAGATCTTCCCCGAATCCAATGCCAGCGGCGGCATCATCGTGGCAATTATTGCGGCGATCATCATCGCGATCATCTTGAACAAGACCACATTCGGCTATGAACTCAAGGCCTGCGGCTTCAACCGGGACGCCGCGAAATATGCCGGAATCAACGAAAAAAAGAATATCATTCTGGCTATGATCATCGCGGGCGCGCTCGCCGGAATCGGCGGCGGCCTGCTGTATCTTTCGGGCACGGGTATTTACATCTCGGTCGTCGATACGTTGGCCTCGCAGGGGTTCGACGGCATCTCGGTCGCTTTGCTCGGCATGTCGAATCCCATCGGCGCGCTGTTCGCCGGTATCTTTATCGCGTACATCACCGTCGGCGGTCTCCAGATGCAGCTGGTCGGTTTTGTGTCGGAAATCATCAACATCATCACCGCGGTCATCATCTACTGTGCCGCTTTTTCGCTGGTGATCCGAAACTTCATTGCCGACCGCAGAACGCATAAGCTCAACATGAAAATTGAAAACGAACCAAAATCACCGCCCGCGGGCGATTCGAAAGGAGGCGGCAAAGTATGAACACCGTCTATTTCCTGTTCCAGCAGACGATGTTTTTCATGATCCCGCTGATGATCGTCGCGCTCGGCGGTATGTATTCGGAGCGCAGCGGCGTCATCAACATCGCGCTGGAAGGCATCATGATCATGGGCGGATTTTCCGGAATTTTGTTCATCAATTCCATGCAGGACAAGATGTCGGGGCAGTGGCTTTTGCTGCTCGCGCTGCTCATTTCGGCGATCGCAGGCATGATCTTTTCAATGCTGCATGCCTATGCCTCGATCAATATGAAAGCCGACCAGACCATCAGCGGAACGGCGCTCAATCTGCTTGCACCCGCTTTTACCATCTACACCGCCCGGTTGATTCAACCCTCCGGCGTTCAGCAGATCAACTTCACCAATACCTTCTGGATAGAAAAAGTGCCGGTTCTCGGGGATATCCCGGTCATCGGCGGCCTGCTGTTCAAAAACGTCTATATCACGACATATATCGGTTTCGCAATTTTGATTATCGGCGCGATCGTGCTGTATAAAACCCGGTTCGGACTTCGGCTGCGTTCCTGCGGCGAACATCCCCAGGCGGCTGACGCGGTCGGCATCTCGGTCTACGGCATCCGGTATGCGGGCGTGATGATCTCGGGGGCATTGGCCGGGATGGGCGGTTTGATTTTCATCGTCCCGACCTCGACCAATTTCGACGCAACGGTCTCCGGTTACGGATTCCTCGCATTGGCAGTCCTGATCTTCGGTCAGTGGAATCCGTGGAAGATTGCGGGCGCTGCGCTGTTCTTCGGTTTTATGAAGACCATTTCGGCGGCCTATTCTTCGATCCCGTTTTTAATGAACCTCAACATCACCGGATATATCTATAAAATGATCCCGTATATCGCAACGCTGGTCGTGCTGATTTTCAGTTCCCGCAGCTCACAGGCCCCGAGAGCCGAGGGTATACCTTATGACAAAGGCGCAAGATAGATCTTTGTTTTTATCCAAAAAACACGCGGGCGGATTTGTATCCGCCCGCAGAAATGTCCGGATATTATTCTGTTTCCTTCTGCCGCTTGATCTTTTTGCGCCAGCAGCGGTGGCACATCGCGACATAGCTCTCGTTGCCGCCTAAAAACACCTGTTCGCCGCTGGTGACGATGTTGCCGGCGGCGTCCAGACGCGCGTTGACGATGGCCTTGGCCCCGCAGGCGCAGACAGTTTTAATTTCGGTAATCGATTCGGCGATCTCCATCAGCCGCCTGCTGCCGGGGAACATATGGGTTAAAAAGTCGGTGCGCAGCCCGAAGCAGAGCACGGGCACATCGTAATCGTCGACAATCAGGCGAAGCTGATCGACTTGCTCGGACGTCAAAAACTGCGCCTCGTCAATGATGATGACCGAGGTCTCGCCGGGTTTTCTCGCGAGAAAGGCCTTGACGAGGTCAAAGTAAGCCGGGACGACCTCGGCTTTGGCGGAAAGGCCCACGCGCGAGCACACCAGATCGTCGCCGAAACGGGTATCCACCGCCGGTTTTAAAAGCCAGACCGACATGCCGCGCTCCTCATAATTGAATTTTGTGATCAGCGCCTGCGCGGACTTCGAACTTCCCATCGCACCGTACTTGAAGTAGAGTTTTGCCATCGTTTAAGTCCATCCTTTACAGAACTTCTTTCTCTGAAGAAATTATACCCGCAGCGCTGTTTTAAGTCAATTGACGTTTTTCACGAAAATTTGTTATGAAATTTGAAAGGCAGGCACATCAAGCATGTCCCAAGTTTTGATTCTCGGCATCGCCGGAGGTACCGGCAGCGGAAAAACCACCATTACGCGCCATCTGTGTGAACGGTTCGGCGGCGACATCGGAGTGGTCTATCACGACAATTATTACAAGCGGCACGATGAACTGCCGTATGAGCAGCGCGCAAAACTCAATTATGACCATCCCGACGCGTTTGACACCGATCTGATGATCGAACATTTGCAATTGCTCAAAAGCGGGAAAGCAATCGAATGTCCGGTCTATGATTTTTCGATTCACAACCGAACCAACCGCACAGTTATGATTCCGCCGACCCGCGTGATCCTTGTCGAGGGCATATTGGTCTTTTGCGAAAAGGCGCTGCGCGACCTGATGAACATCAAAATTTATGTCGACACCGATGCCGACGTAAGGGTGCTGCGCAGAGTGATGCGCGACGTCAAGGAGCGGGGTCGAAGCATTGAAAGCGTAGTTGAACAATATCTGAAGACGGTCAAGCCGATGCACGAGGCTTTTGTCGAACCGAGCAAACGTTATGCCGACATCATCGTCCCCGAGGGCGGCTACAACTCAGTCGCGCTCGAAATGATAATCAACCGGATTGCGAAACATTTGAACGGCTGATTTATCCATCGTTATTAAAAACAATAGTCAAAATATAAACAAATAAAAGGGTTGAAAATCAAGCAGGGATGTGGTAGAATATGACCTGCTTCGGGTGTTTAGCTCAGTTGGTAGAGCATCCGCGTCACATGCGGGAGGTCGAGGGTTCGAGTCCCCCAACGCCCACCAAAAACAAAAGGCCGCCTTGCGCGGTCTTTTATTTTCGATAGTTGGGAGACGAGAACCAGGGCGTGGGAACAATGTACGACCATAGGGAGTAAATTGTGACCAAACCACAGTCCGGGGGACTGTGGTTCAGCCCTCCAAGCGAAGCGCGATAAAGTCCCCCAACGCCCACCAAAAACAAAAGGCCGCCTTGCGCGGTCTTTTATTTTCGATAGTTGGGAGACGAGAACCAGGGCGTGGGAACAATGTACGACCATAGGGAGTAAATTGTGACCAAACCACAGTCCGGGGGACTGTGGTTCAGCCCTCCAAGCGAAGCGCGATAAAGTCCCCCAACACAGTTGGGAGACGAGAACCGGTTCGTAACGTATTGGAAGATTACTCACTATTCTTTTCGCCAGAAGGTTACACAATCGGCTTTATCCGTTATATTATATCGAATGATCCGCTCTAATAAGGCATAATCCACAGCGTCTTGCCAACGAATCCGGAAGAACTTGACACCACAGTCATATCCGGCCTGCTCGATCTCCTCGGTAAAATGAATGATCCCCGCTCCCTCCGGAGCGACCGCAAGATGGGGTTTCGCCACGCTGAAAGCGATGATAAAAGTGCCGTGGTCGGTAAACATCGGTTGATTCCATGCAAATTTCGGGACTAGGTTCGGAAAAGTCGCCGTGACCCAATTTAAAACTTCTTCGGTACGGGTGCGATGCTGAAGATTTTCAATCTGCGCCAGATATTCTTCGAATTCTTTCATTTTACACCTCCGAAATGCCTGTTTCTTTTCTTTTATTATACACCGAAACCGATAAAACAGCTGCAAAATGGCAGCGGAAAGTTGAATTATTTAATAAGAAGGTCAGATAGCGACTGCAATCCGCCGTCACCGGGATGTTGATTTTGTTCGCCGGTGAGGTCGTCTTGTTCGGCTCGGGTATCGCCGTTTTTAGAAAAAGGATCTGCATATTAAGATCGGATATAGATCTCCGGACCGCCCCGCATCGGCAAGAAGATTTTCAAAAACAATCTCTTAAAGATGCGGATTTCTTTTTCAAAAATTTGCGGATCATTTAAATGTCTTTTATAAATACGACGAGCATAATTTTACGGAGACACTTTTTTAAATGAACATGATAACGCAGTTTACTTTTCAAGTACCTCTTGACTGCGGCGTAAAAAAGGAATAATCTATTAATGTCGAATTGTTATTCAAACGATATAACCGAGCAAGAACCGGACCGAGAGGAGGGTACATCATTTATGGGCGGCAAGTTTTATTACCGGATGATCGACGATGAGAGTTTTTGCCTGACCGGATATTACGGCAATGACACTTCCGTTGTGATTCCGGAATGCAGCGGCAGACTCACAGTGATTTTCGACGACATCTTCAAACGGCATCCTGAGATCACCCATATCGAAATGCCCGATACCGTCACGGATATCGGAGGTTTCGTCTTCGACGGGCTTTGGAATCTCAAAGAACTGCACCTTTCCAAATCATTGAAAAACCTCTGGCAGTATGCTTTTACCCGATGCGGGATCGAGACCGTCGAATTGCCCGAAGGGGTAAAAACAGTCAGTATGTTCGCTTTTAACGAGTGTAAAAATTTAAAATCGGTCTATCTCCCGCGGGGAACGACACAAATACTGTCCTGGGCCTTTAAAAACTGCACATCCCTGCGCGACGTCTATGCGCGCAATCCGAATATCGAGATCAGCCCGAAGGCCTTCGAGGGCTGCCCGCTTGTCAATGTGCATTACATAAAATAGCGGGTAGCAGCCCGCATGCGGCATTCTGTCACTTACAAACGCGACTAATAATTTGCTAATCCTGCACCTCTGGCGCACATTGCCGACCTTATATGTAATTTTTCGATAAAAGACCGCAGCAGTGCGGTCTTTTATTAATTGTGGGATCCGGGTCAGACTAGAATTAATAATAATTAAATGTATATAATACTTGACATTATGTATATATAATAGTACTATATGCGTGTGTTATATAACACGTAATCGAAAGGAGTTGTATTCATATGTCCTATCAGGAAAAAAAGACCGGGATCAGTATGTTCATGGGCGTATTGATTTTAATCGCTTACTGCATTTATGCTTTCGGGCAAGTTCGTTCGGGAGCGGCGGATTTTAACGATCTCAAATTCTTCTCCGCTACCATGATGATTTTTATCGGAATAGGAATCGCCGCAATGATCGTCATCCAGGTCCTCTTTCACATTGCGCTCTCGGTTTCGGTCGCCGTAAAAGAAAAATGCGGCGACGACAAAAAAATCGGAAAAGCCATCGAGGCCAACATGGTCGAAGACGAGATGGACAAATTGATAGAACTTAAGTCGGGAAAGATCGGTTTTGCCTTGATCGGCGCCGGTTTTATCGCCGGACTGATTACGCTGCTTTTCAACTGCCCTCCCGCAGTCATGCTTAATATCCTATACCTGTCATTCGGCGTCGGTTCGCTTGCGGGCGGCGCAATGAGCATCTATTATTACAGGAAGGGTGTCTGAGATGGCTAAAAAGATCAAGATCACCAACAACATCCGCCGCTTGCGCTTTTTTTCCGATGAAATGACCCAGCAGCAGCTCGCCGAAAAAGCCGGAATTTCGCGGCAGACGGTGATGGCTGTTGAAGCGGGTAAATATTCGCCGTCGCTGGAACTCGCTTTTTTGATTGCCGACGCATTCGGTGTCCCGATCGGAGAGGTTTTCGCTTATGAGAAAGGGGAAGATTTATGAAAACAATCATCATCGTCAGTTCCTATCATCATAAAAACACCGAAAAAGTCGCAAAGCGCATCGCCGAAGTGCTCGGGGCTCAAGTGGTTTCACCGCAGCAAATCAAGCCGCTGGAGCTGCAAGATTATGATCTGATCGGTTTCGGCTCGGGGATATACGACGCCAAACACCATCTGAAACTGCTGGAATTGGCTGATCATCTCCCGCCGTCAAAAGGCAAACGGGTGTTTTTATTCTCGACCGACGGAATGCCCCGTGCTTTGGTAAAAAGCGAAACCATGCTTGCGGATAAGATGCGTGAAGACCATAAGACCCTGCGCGAAAAACTGCAAGCCAAAGGGTATGTCGTCGCCGGTGAATTCGGCTGCGCCGGGTTCAACACCAACAGCTTATTAAAACTGTTCGGGGGCATCAACAAAGGCAGACCGAATGAAAACGACCTGTCGCTGTCGGAAGCATTTGCCCGCAAATTGAAATAATTGATAATGAATGATACCCTTGACTGAAACCGTAAATAGTTATAATCTATAGATACAGTTATTTAAGACCAAACCGTTGAACATAAAGAGGAGCGGGTTTATGAACTTCTTTCAAAACTTCCCCAAAGAGACCGATCCCGAGACCGGCAGGACGTTAGTTCGCCTGACCGACCACAACGCTTTCTGTTATCCGCTCTATTATTTCATCCCGTCGGTCACCGATGACGAGCGCTTTGTCGTCTACCATGTCTGCGACGGGAACGAAGTGCAGCTTTGGGCGCTCGAACTCTCGACCGGAACCCGCCGCCAGCTGACTCATGCGCAAAACAGACCCGAAGACGCCCACTGGGTTCCCTGGTGCACGCCCTGCGGCAAAGGCGTGCTCGACCACCGCAGTGTATTGAACGCGAAAACCAACAAGATCATCTATTTTGACAACAACACCGCCAAAGAGATGGACATCGAAACCCTTTCGGAACGCGAACTGTTCATGCTGCCTGCCGACCGCTATCCGATCTCCCAGAGCTGCGTGACCCCCGACGGCAAGTGGTTTGCATTCTCCCACATCGACAAGGACTATTATAAAAATATGCCCTACCTCAACTGGGCGGAATATATGCAGTACCGCTACCGGATTCAGGACTGCATCGTGCAGGCCTTCAACCTGGAGACCGGCGAGATGCGCGACATCCTGATTCTGAACGCGATGCTGCACCATGTCATCCCCTATGGAAACGAATATTTTCTTCTCAACCATCCGCCGACAGAATCCGGGATTCTCTTCACAGGCCTTGAGGGCAGCTGGTACACCCAAATCCGCACCAAAGGCCGCGACGGAAGAATGGCAAATCACTGCGCGGTGACCAAACGGGGCGTCATCTACGAGGCCTATAAAAAACACGGCGATAACGTCGGCGGCGTCTATGACCCGTTCACCCATAAATTCTTCGAATACAAACTCCCCGAATCCTTCGGATATACCCACACCGGCTGCGACCCGCGCGGGAATATGATCTTTTATGAGTCCCTGAACTACGATGACAACGGCATTAAGGGGCACCGCATGGTTCGGATGAGCCGGTATGACCCGGCTGCCCCGGAATGGCAGCCGCTGCTCGGGGACCGCGTCACCTACGGTTCCCGCTCCTCCCAAAAGTCGCATTTTCATCCGCGTGTCACCCCCGACGGCAACTATATCCTCTTCACCGGCGGCTGCGACCAGACCCAAACCAATCAGCTTTACCTCCTCGACATCGGATACATCCCCCCGACCGAGGGCTTGCCGGATTTGTCGGCAACATGCTGATACGAATGATCTAGATAAAAAGGGAATGAACATCGTGCAATATACTTTCAGAAGATGTACTCAAGCGGATTATGATTTTCTTTTTTCATTGAAAGAAAAGTGTTTCAAATGGTACGTTGAAATCATCTACGGTTGGGATGAAGTATTTCAAAAGCGCGCAATGCAAAAAGAAATGGATAGACTCCTTCAGTATATGAACATCATCCAAGTCGAAAATAAAGATGTCGGGTTGTTCACCTGCCATACGGATGAAAACAGCGATTGCTGCATCGGTCTGTTTGCGATTCTGCCCGAATATCAAAACAAAGGAATCGGCTCAGCAATTTTGAAAGATAAATTGGAAGAGAATAAGAAAAACGAAATACGAACATATTTGAAAACTTATAAACAAAACCCCGCTCGTTTTTTATATCAGCGATTAGGGTTTGTCATATACGCCGAGACCGAAACCCATTACTTGATGGAAGTAAAGTAATCCGGAGTGCTAACGTACTCCGGGTTTTTTTATCTTAGCCAACCCTTTTTTATAATTTCGAAACATTGTTTATTTTCCCTATTGAAATAGTGTGTGATACACTGTATAATTCAAACTATAACATAGTGTGTGAGGTGATGTTTTTTGGAACGCGATGAAATAATCTCGGGTTTTTTATTGGAACTAAGGCGGGGAACACTAATTCTCTGCGTGCTTGCCAAGCTCGGAAAACCGACCTACGGCTACAATCTGATCGCGGAACTTGCCGACACCGGTATCGCCATCGAGGCCAACACCCTCTACCCGCTGCTGCGTCGATTGGAGAGTCAGGGGCTTTTGATCAGCAGTTGGAACACCGACGGCTCAAAGCCGCGCAAGTATTACAACACCACCGATTTCGGCAAAGATGTTTTGGCCGAATTGATCCTGCACTGGCAGGACACTGTCAAAGACCTGAATCAAATCTTAGAGAAGTAATACTACCGATCAGAAGGGAATCATGATTATGAACAACGATATCATTGCGCGCTATATCTACGCCGTCACGCGCTATCTGCCGGAAAAAACGCGGGCAGACGTCGAAAAGGAACTCGACGGCCTGATTTCGGATATGCTCGAAGAGCGCTGCGCAGGCAGGACGCCGGCCGAAGCCGACATCAAAGCTGTACTCACCGAACTCGGAACGCCCGAAGAGCTCGCCGCCAAATACAGCGGCGATGAAAACAAGGCCTTGATCTCCGGTTCGCATCTCCTGCTATACAAACGGATCTTAAAATTGGTGCTCCCGATTGCCGCCGCGGGTATCGCCTTCGCCGGTTTGCTTGCTGTCTTTGTTGAATGGAATCCGAACCCCGATACCTTTCAGATTTTCGGCGAGACCTTCGGCAGAATTATCGGGGGCGCGATTTCGGGCGCTTTTCAGGCCTTTGCCATTATCACAATCATTTTTGCCGTTTTAGAGTATAAGAAAGTTGCGATCAATAAAGAGGATATGTTTTCGAACCTGCCGCCCGTTCCGAAAAATAAAGAGCGGATTAAAATCCATGAACCGATTATCGACATCATGTGGTCGATCATCTGCGCGATATTGCTGATCGGTTTCCCGCAGGTTCTCGGAATATGGCAGGTGGGCATCGGATGGACTCCGGTTTTCAATCTCGGGATTTTACACGGTTTTTGGCTTATCATCCTCTTTTTGACGCTTTTATCGGTTATCAAGAACGCAATGAAGCTCGTTGAAGGCCAATATACCGCCCGCCTTGCGATCGTGACCGCCGCCGCCAATATTTTGATCATGGCCGCAATGGCGATCGTTTTCCTGAATTCGAACATCATCAATCCGGAATTCATTTCATTGTTTGACCGTTTGGTCCCGGTTGAAGATATCAAATTCGTTTTTTGGCCTTTCCACAATTTCAATCTCTTTATTGTCGGCGTCGGCTTTTTCGGATTGGTTGTCGAAACGGCAGTTACCGCCGTCAAGGCAATCAGACACCGTTCATAAAATCGCATTCGATTGAGGAGCGGGGGTCCCCCCGCTCTTTTGTTTGCGGTTTTATCTGAAAAAACATTCAGCATTCCATAAAAAGATTCACCGTTAATGTTCACAAACTCCTCATAATTCTACGTTATGCTTGTCTCAGTTTGAATTGCTTGCTTCAAACGAACTCAACCTGACTATTAAAGTCGGGCGAAAGGTGGAGCAAGCATATGTATATCGTCCGCAATGCCCTTCGCAACATCATGCGTTCCAAGGGCAGAAACATCTTGATCGGAATTATCGTGCTCGTGATCGCGGTCTCGAGCTGTGTCGCATTGTCCATCAAGCAGTCGGCGGCAAAGGTCAAACAGGAAGGCCTTGATTCGATCAATATCACCGCTCAAATCACAATTAACCGCAACGCCGTGATCGGACAGTTCACAACCTCCGGCAGCGGTGATCGGGAGTCCTTTCGGCAGCAGCTGAGCGCCATATCCGGCTTGTCGCTTGACGAACTCGAAAAATATGCGGCAGCGCCGTCGGTTTCGGATTTCTATTACACGGTCACGGGTTCGGTCAATTCCGGCGACGAAAACATCGAACCCTTCACCACCGAAACCACTTCCACGGAAAGCACAGCCTCCGAAAGCCAACCGAGCGTGAATAACGGCGGGATGACCTTACCGGACGGTATGACCGTACCCGGCGGAATGACCCAGGGGAGGGGCTTTTCGGGGATGTTCGGAACGCAGGGTGATTTCAGCATTACGGGCTACAGTTCCGAAACGGCGATGACCGATTTTATCAACGGAACCTGCAAGGTCAGCGGCGGAACCATGATCGACCTGACCGCCCCCGACATGACCTGCCTGATTACCGACGAATTGGCCGCCTATAACGGCTTGACCATCGGGAGCTCATTGACCATCTCAAACCCCAACAATACCGAAGAGCTCTATACTTTGACTGTCAACGGCATTTATACGAACAGCAATTCAGGGTCGTTTGAGACCGGAATGCGGTTTTCCACCTCCACCGATTCGGCAAATCTGATTATTGTAAGCGCCGGAACTTTGAGCGCTATATCCGCACAGTCGGAGGCCGCCGCGACCGAGACCTCCTCGAGCACCACTTCCGGAACTACGACGACCACAACCACGACCACCACCGCGCTGCGCACACAACTCTCCGGCACTTATGTGCTCGCCGATGCTGCGGCTTACGAGAGCTTTGCCAAAGAAGCAGTCTCCATGGGCCTTTCGGATACCTACACCGTCACATCGAGCGACCTCACCAATTATGAACAAAGCTTGGTTCCGCTCGAAAACCTGAGCAAATTCGCCGGTGTGTTCCTGATTGTGGTGCTTTTGATCGGCGGGATCATTTTAGTCGTGCTCAACATCTTCAATATCCGCGAACGCAAATACGAGGTCGGTGTTCTGACCGCCATCGGCATGAAAAAGAGCAAGGTCGCCATTCAGTTTGTGACCGAGGTCTTTGCCGTCACGTTTGTCTTTATCATCCTC